>JBDHRR010000093.1:0-13411 GCA_039807685.1 Burkholderiales bacterium | reverse complement strand
ACCTCGATGCCGTCGACCTCGGCGCGCCGGCGCAGCGCTTCGCGGCGCGCGCCGGGCAGCCGTACGCCGTCGTCGGCGAGCATCTCGGTCACCAGCACCTCGAGACGATCGAGGTAGGCGTCACGGCCGGCGAGCGCGCCGGGATCGACGACGACGAATGCCTGGCCGATGCCTGGCCGGTTGCCTTCGTCGACGAAGAAACTCGACGCCTCGAACCCGTAACGGCCGCCGATGAGCGCGGTGACGAGGAGTTCGACGATGAGCGCCAGCATCGCACCTTTCGGTGACGATGCCGCGCCGATCGGCAGCATGGATCCGGCGAGCGCCGCCTTGGGGTCGGTGGTCGGCTCGCCCTGCGCATCGAGCGCCCAGCCCAGCGGAATCGGCCTGCCCTCCTTCGCCGCCACCATCACCTTGCCGCGCGCGGTTTCGGAAAGACTCAAGTCGACGAGCAGCGGATCGGCAGCGCGGCGCGGAAAGACGGCAGCGACCGGATTGGTGCCGAAGATCGCGTGCCGGCCGCCGGCGGCGGGCATCGCGGAGGGCGAGTTGGCAAAGCCCAGTCCGACCATGCCGGCGGCAGCGACCGCACGCAGGTGATCGACCAGAACGCCGCAGTGATGACTGCGTGCCACGCCCGCGAAGGCGACGCCGTGCTCGCGCGCCGCAGCGATCGCCTCGCGAACCGCGAGATCGCAGGCCGGAAAGGCGAGGCCTTCCGCCGCATCGACCACGAGCGCGCCACCCTTGCGTCGCAGCACCGACGCCGCGGCCGCCCCGTCGACGCGCCCATTGGCGAGGTGCGTCGCGTACTGCGCGACGCGTGACAGACCGTGCGAGCCGAGGCCCTGCGCTTCGGCCAGCACCAGCGCCTGCGCCGTCGATTCGGCCATGGCGGACGAGGCACCTGCCCGTTCCAGCACGCGGGCGACGATCGCGCGCGCCTCTGCGACGGGAAGCTTCATGCCAGCGCCTCCAGCAACTTGTCGGCGATGAGAAAGCTCACTCGCTCGTTCGCCTCCGTGGTGACGCCGGCCACGTGCGGCGTCAGGATGAGATTCGGGCAATCCACGAAATGCGGCGCGACGGGCAGCGGCTCGACGCCGAATACGTCGATCGCCGCCCCGGCCAGCGCACCGCTTCTCAGCGCGCCGGCGAGCGCCACCTCATCGACGATGCCGCCGCGCGCCGTGTTGACGAGCACCGCGCCGCGCTTCATCGACGCGATCCGTCCGGCGGAGAAGAGATCACGCGTCGAATCGACCAGCGGCACGTGCAGGCTCACGACGTCGGCCGCGCGGACGACTTCGTCGAGACTCGCCGCGCGCGCGCCGGCGGCAGCATAGGCGGGGTCGCCCGCACCCAGCATCGCATCGCAGGCGATCACCTCCATGCCGAGCGCACGCGCGAGCCGCGCGGTCAACTGCCCGATCGATCCGAAGCCGACGAGGCCCAGCGTCTTGCCGGCGCTCTCGCGCCCGGCCGACAGCGCGGCGCGCGGCCACTGCCCGGAGGCAACGGCCGCGGTCGACTGGTAGACGCCGCGCAGCAGCAGCAGCGCGGTGCCGACCACGTACTCGGCCACCGCGAGCGCATTCGCCCCCGTCGCCGGAATGACCTCGATGCCCTTCGCCGTACAGCCGGCGACGTCGATGTTGTCGAGGCCCACGCCGAGACGGCCGACCACGCGGCAGCGGGCAAGCGCATCGAGCAGCGCCCCGCGCACCTGCGTGCGATTGCGCACGACGAGCGCGTCGCAGTTCGCCGCCTCGCGCGCGAGGCGCGCGGCGTCGTCGACGAGTGCCGGATCGTAGAGCACCTCGTGGCGCGCGGCGAGTTTCGCGACCGCGCGCTCGTCCATGAACTCGGTGACGACGATCCGGCTCATCGCAGGGCCCCCAGCGTGAGCGCCGTCATGCGCTCTCGTACAGGCGGGTGAGCACGAACTCGCGATGACCGAGCGCCTCGGCCGCCGTCAGCCGGCCATTCGCGGTACGCAGCATGCACTCGAGGAGCTTGTCACCGGCCTGGTCCAGCGTCATCTCGCGCTGCAGGAGCCCCGTCACGTCGACGTCGATGTGCTCGCTCATCGTGCGCACCGTGCGCGGATTCGCGCAGATCTTGATGACCGGCAGGATCGGATTGCCGATGACGTTGCCCTGGCCCGTCGGGAAGAAGTGCACCACGTAGCCGGAGGCGGCGCACAGCGTGACCATCTCGGCGGCGGCACTCGACGAATCCATGAACCACAGCCCGGGGTGCGTCGGCATCTCGGCTTTGTCGATCACGCCGTCGACGGTGCATTTCTTGCCGATCTTCTGGATGTTGCCGAGCGCCTTCTCCTCGATCGTCGTGAGCCCGCCGGCGATGTTGCCCTTGGTCGGCTGGCTGTCGGAGAGGTCGCTCGTCTTGTGACGATCGATCACTTGCTGGTAGCGGTCGAACATGAACATGAAGCGCTCGCGCACCGCGTCGTTCGCGCAGCGCGCCGCCACGATGTGTTCGCCGCCGGTGATTTCGGTCGTCTCGCCGAAGCACAGGTAGTTGCCCAGCGGATGGAGCTTGTCGAAGGCGTTGCCCACCGACGGATTCGAACCGCAGCCGCTCGTGGTGTCGCTCTCGCCGCACTTGGTGCTGACCCACAATTCCGAGAGCGCGCAGCGCTCGCGCTGCTTCTCGCTCGCCCACTGCACGTACTCGCGCGCCGCCTTCGAGGCCCGCATGATGGTGTCGTGGTCGCCGTGCAACTCGATGCCGAAACCGCAGACGGGCTTGCCGGTTGCCTTGATGCCGTCGACCACCTTCTGCGTCCAGCCTTCCTCGATGCCGATCACGACGACCGCCGCCACGTTCGGATTGCAGCCGGTGCCGATCAGCGTGCGGAAATGGAGGTCGAGGTCGGCCCCGAACTGCAGGCGTCCGTACGGATGCGGGATCGCCAGCGTGCCCTTGATGTTGTGCGCCACCGCCTCCGCCGCCGCATTGGACAGGTCGTCCAGCGGCAGGATGATGACGTGGTTGCGCACGCCGACGCGGCCGTTCTCGCGCCGGTAACCCAGAATGGTGGTGTCCTTGCCGATCGTTGCCATGGTCGTCGCTCTCCGTCTCACCAGCGCTTGGTCTTGATGTTGTGGACGTGCGCGTGCTCGCCCGCGTGGATCGGCGCGACGACCTTGCCCATGTCGATGCCGTACTTGATCACCGTGTCGCCGACCGCCATGTCGCGCAGCGCGACCTTGTGGCCGATGGGGATGTCCTGCTTCGCGGTGACGTGCGTCGCCTTGTCGTCGTCCATGATCCAGCCGGAGAGTTCCATTCCCGCCTTCACGCCCTCGACGACGACGACGGCCACGCTGTCCTTCGCGTCGTGCAATACGAAATGAATCATCGCTGCCTCCTCTCGCGCCCCGCGCAACGGTGCTCCGGGGTCGTCGAGGCGAAGTATGGAAAGGTGGCGGCGAGATCGTCAATCAAGTCATCTAGATGACATGGACGAATCGAGCCGACCGCCGCACAATCGGCGCATGTCGCTCAGCCGAGCCCTCGATTCCGGTCCCCGCTTCGCGCCGATCGCGCCGGAGGCGGCGGGGATGCCGCTGTACCGCGCGGTGCGGCGTGCGCTGCTCCGCTCGATCGAGGAGGGAGAGCTCGCGCCGGGCGCCGCCCTCGCCAACGAGACCGAACTCGCGGCCGCATTCGGGGTCGCGGTCGGCACGCTGCGGCGAGCGGTGGACGACCTCGTCGCCGAGCATATCCTGGTGCGCCGACAGGGCCGCGGCACCTTCGTCGCCACGCACACGCGCGATCGCTTCCTCTTCCAGTTCTTCCACGTCGAGCGCGGCGACGGATTGCGCGAGGTGCCGAGCGTCGACCTGCTGTCGTTCGAGCGCATCCGGATGGACGAGGATGCGGCGACGGCGCTGGCGACGCGCGCCGGGACGCCGGGGTTCGAGTTCGAGAACCGGCTGAAGCTCCAGGGCAAGGCGGTCGTCCACGATCGCATCGTCGTTGCGGCGACCCAGTTTCGCGGCCTCACCGAGAAGCGCCTGCGCGAGCGGCCGAGCACGATCTACCATCTCTACCAGAGCGAGTTCGGCGTGACCGTCGTGCGCGCTCGCGAGCGGCTGCGCGCCGCACTCACCGACCGGGCCAATGCGCGGGCCCTCGGCGTGCCGCTCGGAATGCCGGTGCTGCAAGTGCGGCGGACCGCGATCGCGCTTGGTGGTCGGCCGGTCGAGTATCGCGTGAGCACGATCGTGACCAGCGCGCACGACTACGTCAACCTGTTGTCGCGTCCCGCCTGAGCGCGCGCAGGAAGGCAAGGAACCGATGGCGCAACGGTGCGAGAGCTTCCGCGCTCGTCGCTGGTCCGCCGCCACGGGGGGACTTGCGACACCCCGGGCAGCGCGAGCACGATAACGCGGGCGATCGCGCATCCGATCGCCGGCGGCCAGAAGAGCCACTGACCAAGGAGTTTCCATGAACGTCTTCCACCAACTGCTGGCCGATCGTGCGACGCGGATCCCGCTCGGCACCTGGGTGATGTCCGCGAGCCCGATCGTCGCCGAGGCGGTGGGCAGCGCCGGTTTCGACTGGGGGGTGCTCGACATGGAGCACACGCCGATCGATCTCATGGGCCTCGTGCACCTCCTGCAGGCGGTCGGCAATACGCCGATGGCGCCGATCGTGCGGGTGCCCTGGAACGACACGGTGACGGTCAAGCGCGTGCTCGACGCCGGCGCGCCGACGCTCCTGTTCCCCTTCGTGCAGAACGCCGACGAGGCCGCGCACGCGGTTGCCGCCACCCGCTATGCGCCCGAGGGCGTCCGCGGCATGGCGGGCATGAGCCGCGCCTCGCGCTTCGGAACCACGCCGGACTTCCTGCGCACCGCGAACGGGACCATCGGCGTCGTCGTGCAACTGGAGACGCCGCAGGCAATCGCCAATCTCGAGGCGATCGCCGCCGTACCTGGGGTCGACGCGCTCTTCGTGGGACCCGGCGACCTCTCCGGCAGCATGGGACTTGCCGGCCAGCCGGCGCACGCCGACGTGATGACGGCGATGGCCGACGCGGCACGCCGCGCCCGCGCCATCGGCAAGCCGATCGGCAGCGTCGGCGGGACGGTGGAAGTGGTGACGCGCTATCGCGAGATCGGCTACGACTACGTGGCGATCGCCTCCGACCTCGGCCTCCTCATGCGCGCGGCGCAGGGTGCCGTGCAGGCGTTGCGCGCCGCGCCGGTCGCTTACCGCATCGAAGGCAGCTACTGATGGCGCAAGTCGAGCTTCGCGGCGTCACCAAGAGCTACGACGGGAAGACCACCGTCGTGCACGGGATCGACCTCGACATCCGGCACGGCGAGTTCGTCGTCTTCGTGGGGCCCTCCGGTTGCGGCAAGAGCACGCTGCTGCGGATGATCGCCGGGCTCGAGTCGATCTCCGGTGGCGAGGTGCGCATCGACGGCGTGACGGTCAACGATCTTCCGCCGCGCAGCCGCGACATCGCGATGGTGTTCCAGGACTACGCGCTCTACCCGCACAAGACGCTCTACGAGAACATGGCATTCGGGTTGCGCCTGCGCAAGACGCCCGAGCCGGTGATCCGCGAGCGCGTGCTGAACGTCGCCAAGCTCCTGCGCATCGAGCACATGCTCGAGCGGCGCCCGGCCGCACTTTCCGGTGGCCAGCGCCAGCGGGTGGCGATCGGACGCGCGATCGTGCGCGAGCCCAAGGTCTTCCTCTTCGACGAGCCGCTGTCCAACCTCGACGCGCAACTGCGCAACGAGATGCGCACCGAGATCAAGCGCCTCCACCAGCGCCTCAATGCGACGATCGTCTACGTGACGCACGACCAGGTGGAGGCGATGACGCTCGCCGATCGCATCGCGGTGCTCTCGGCGGGGCACAAGATGCAGTACGACACGCCCGACGCGATCTACCATCGACCCGCCGCGCTGTTCGTTGCCGGCTTCACGGGGGCGCCGCCGATGAATCTCGTCGATTGCACGATCGTCGAGCGCGCCGCCGACCTGGGCGGCGTGCGCGTCCCGCTGCCCGCCGACCTCGCCGCGCGCGGCGCCGGTGTTGCCGCCGTCAAGTTCGGCGTGCGTCCCGAGAACCTGCGCCTCGTCGCCGGCGGTGGCGACATCGCCGTCCCGGCCGAGGTCTCGCTGCTCGAACCGCTCGGCGCCGAAACGCTCGTCACGCTCAAGGTGGGGAGCGTGGAACTCGTCGCCCGTTGTCCTGCGGCGTTTCGCGAGCCACCCGGCAGCGCGGTGACGCTGCACGTCGCCCCCGCCCATCTGCACCTCTTCGACGCCGCCTCCGGTGCGGCGCTGCTGTGAATCGACACTCGCCTCATCCATAGGAGATCGACGATGCAACGACTGAAGGCATTGAAAGCGCTGGCGCTGTGCGCCGGCTTCGCGGTGGCGTTCGGCTCGACCGGCGCGCTTGCCGATACGACGCTGCGCGTGTTCTCGGGTGGCGCCAACCAGCGCCCCGACCTCATGCGCAAGCTCTTCGACCAGTACCAGGCGGCCAACCCCGGCGTGAAGATCGACATCGAGACCGGCGGCGCCACCAGCGAACTGCAGCGGCAGTACCTGTCGACCGTTCTCAACGCCAAGGACTCGGCGATCGACATCTACATGATCGACATCGTCAACCCGGCGCAGTACTTCGGCGCCGGCTGGCTCGAGCCGCTCAATGCCTACGTCGGCGCTCCCGCCGAAGCGCTGAAGCCGTACCTGCCGTTCTACCTGCACTCGAACGTCGTCGACGGCAAGGTGGCGGCGATGCCGGCCTTCGCCGATTCGATGTTCATGTACTACCGCAAGGACCTTCTCGAGAAATACAGGATTCCCGAGCCCAAGACCTGGGACGAACTCGCGGCGGCCGCCAAGAAGATCCAGGCGGGAGAAGGCAATCCCAACCTGCAGGGCCTGTCGATCCAGGGCGCGCCGATCGAGGGCGCAGTGTGCACCTTCCTCCTCCCGTACTGGAGCCAGGGCAAGGAGTTCAACGACGCGTCGGGCAAGCTCACGCTCGACAAGGCCGCCGCGGTCAAGGGCCTCAACATGTGGCTCGGCATGATCGACAGCGGCGTCATCAAGAAGAACGTCGCCGAGGTCAAGACGCCCGATACCGTCAACGAGTTCAAGGCGGGCCAGGTGGTGTTCGCGGTCAACTGGGGCTTCGCCTGGGATCGCTTCCAGATCGACAACGACTCGACGGTCAAGGGCAAGGTCGGCGTGATGCCGCTGCCGGCGATGACCGGCGGCAAGAGCGCGACCTGCGTCGGCGGCTGGCAGTGGGCGGTGAGCGCCTTCAGCAAGCACAAGGCCGAGGCCGCCAAGCTCGTCAAGTTCATGTCCACGCCGGCGGCGAGCAAGTTCCTCGCCGTCGAAGGCTCGCTGCTGCCCGTCTACCAGAGCGTCTACGTCGATCCCGACGTCGTCAAGGCGGTGCCGTGGTTCAAGGACGCCGCGAAGGTGGTGATCGACGGCAAGAGCCGGCCGCTGTCGAAGGACTACGGCCAGGTGAGCGACGTCATCCGGACGACGACGAGCGCGGTTCTGGCCCGGACCAAGACCCCCGAAGCGGGTGTGGCCGAGATCGAGTCGCGGCTCTCCCGCGTGATGCGCTGACGCCCGAAGCATCGGATCGGCCATGACCGGCGCCGGCCTGTGGGGACGTCTGCGTGACCCGAGCGAGGCAGCGCTCGGGATGCTGCTGCTCGCGCCGGCGTTCCTGCTGCTCGCGCTCATCGTCGTCTATCCGATCGCGATGCTCGTCTTCAACAGTTTCTTCGACCTGCGGCTCTCCGGCGGCGGGCAGATGAAGTTCGTCGGCATCGAGAACTACCTCCTCGTGCTGAAGGACGGCGACTTCTGGAACGCCACCGGGAATACGCTGCTCATCACGCTCATCACGGTGCCCGGGGCGCTGGTCGTGGGGCTCGGGCTCGCGCTCCTCGCCAACCTGCCGTTCAAGCGCCAGTGGCCGGTGCGGCTCGCGCTGCTTCTGCCCTGGGCGCTGCCGCTCGCCTTCGCCGGCCTCATCTTCGCGTGGTTCTTCCACACCGAGTACGGCGTGATCAACGATCTCGTGCGCCGGCTGGGCTTCGGCGACGAGCCGACGATGTGGCTCCTGCGGCCGTGGTGGGCGTTCACCGCGATCTGCCTCACGATCATCTGGAAGACGAGTTCGTTCATGGCGCTCATCCTGCTCGCCGGCCTGCAGATGATCCCACGCTCGCTCTACGAGGCAGCCGAAGTCGACGGCGCCTCGCGCTGGCAGCAGTTCCGCGAGGTGACGATCCCGATGCTGATGCCGTCGATCATCGTCGCTCTCATCTTCCGGACGATCACCGCGCTGCAGACCTTCGACATCCCGTACACGATGACCCGCGGCGGTCCGGGCAATGCCACCGAGACGCTCGCCATGCTCATCCACAAGACGACCATCGAATACCTCGACGTCGGCTACGGCTCGACGCTCGCCGTCTTCATGTTCGCGATCTCGCTCGCGGTGACCATGGTCTACCTTCGCCGCATCGGGAGGCAGGCGTGAGGCTGCCGACCGGACGGCCGCTGACGCTCATCGCCGCGGCGATCGTCGTCGTCAACGGCTTCTTCCCGGCGGTGTGGATCCTCCTCACCTCGCTCAAGACCGAGGCCGAGCTCGTCAGCAAGCCGATCACCTATTGGCCGCGGCAGGCAACGCTCGACAATTTCCAGCGTGCGTTCACCGACCAGCCGCTGCTGCGCTACCTCGGCAACAGCCTCGCGGTCGCCACACTGTCCACACTCCTCGCGCTCGTCGTGTCGGCGCTGGCTGCCTACGCGATCGCCCGCCTCAACCTGCGCCGCCGCCAGCTGATCCTCACCTGCATCGTCGCCTCGAGCATGTTCCCGCTGGTGACGCTGCTGGTGCCGATCTTCCAGACGATGCGCGCGCTGGGCCTCCTCAATACCTACACGGCGCTGGTGCTGCCGTATACCGTGCTGAGCCTGCCGGTGTGCACGCTGGTCCTCGTCGGCTTCTTCCAGAGCATCCCCCGCGATCTCGAGAATGCGGCGATGATCGACGGCTGCACGCGGGTCGGCGCGCTGTGGCGCGTCGTCGTGCCATTGGCGGCACCCGGCGTCTTCACCGCCGGCATCCTCGCCTTCGTCAATGCGTGGGACGAGTTCCTCCTCGCGCTGTCGCTCAACGCGAGCGCCGGCATGCGCACGCTCCCGGTGGGCATCACGCTCTACCAGGGCGAGTTCACCTTTCCCTGGCCCACCATTTCGGCCGCCCTCGTGGTCGCCATCGTGCCCATCGCCATCCTCATCGCGGTATTCCAGGAACGCGTCGTGGGTGGGCTCACGCAGGGCGGACTGAAGGGCTGATCGACCATCGCCGGCCACACCGGCACCGACATTCCAGGACGACAGACATGACGAAGCATCTTCGCTACGGCATCATCGGCTGCGGCAGCATGGGCCGCGAGCACATCGAGAACATCCAGGCGATGCCGCGCACCGACGGTGGCGCCAGCATCACCGCCATCGCCGATCCGCATCCGCCCAGTCGGGACGCGGCGCTCGCGATCTGCCGCGGCGAGCCGCGCGCCTTCACCGATCCGCGTGAGCTTCTCGCGAGCGGCCTGTGCGATGCGGTCGTCATCGCCACGCCCAATTTCACGCACGCCGAGGTCATGCGCGAGGCGCTCGCGACCGATCTCGCCATCCTGGTCGAGAAGCCGCTCGTCACCCGCATCGAGGATGGCGTCGACCTCGTCGCCCGCGAGGCCGCACGCCGGCAGCGCGGTGGCGCCGGCATCGTGTGGGTGGCGCAGGAGTACCGCTACATGCCGCCCGTCGCGGAAGCGATCCGCATGGCGCACGAAGGTGCCGCCGGGCGCGTCCAGCAGGTGACGATCCGCGAGCACCGCGAGCCCTTCTATCCGAAGGTCGGCGACTGGAACCGCTTCTCGGCCAACACCGGCGGCACGCTGGTCGAGAAGTGCTGTCATTACTTCAACCTGATGGATCTCATCCTGCAGGAACGCCCGCAGCGCGTGTTCGCCTCCGGCGGCCAGCGCGTCAACCATCTCGACGAGAGCTACGCCGGGCGCCGGCCCGACATCCTCGACAGCGCCTACGCGATCGTCGAGTATCCGAGCGGCGCACGGGCGATGCTCGAACTGTGCATGTTCGCCGAGAACTCGGTCGACAGCGAGCACCTCACCATCGTCGGTGACGAGGGCAAGATCGAATCGCTGCTGCCCTCGCTCACGCTGCGCTATGGAAGCCGTGCCGATTGGGGCCAGCGCGAGGTCTGGGGTCAGGCGTCGGGCACCGGCCGCGGCGTCTCGGTGCGCCGCGTCTGGGACAGCGAGATCCGCTACGCTGGCTTTCACTTCGGCGCGTCCTACCTCGAACACCTGCGCTTCGCCGATGCCGTGCGCAACGGCAAGCCGCCGGAGGTCACGCTCGACGAGGGACTGCGTGCGGTCGCCACCGGGCTTGCCGCGCACCGCAGCATCGACCTCGGTCGCGCGGTCGAACTCGCCGAGGTCCTGCCCGCGAGCGCGTAGGGTCGAGAGCCAGCGACGATGCGCTATGCAACCCGTCGTGCTGTGCGCGACGGGTCGATCGATTCGGCTCGATTCTCGGCACGCGCCCGGCACCATCTGCCGACAACAACGCGTGGCTGTCGCTACAGGTCCGGATTCTCGCCGCCGGGCGGCGTCTCCTCGGGATTCGCCCATTCCTTCACCAGCGCGAAACCCAGCGCCAGCAGAACCGGCCCCAGGAATACGCCGATGAAACCGTAGGCGACCACGCCCCCGAAGACGCCGAGCAGCACGAGGATGAACGGCAGGTCGCTGCCGCGGCTGATGATCATCGGCTTCAGCACGTTGTCGACCGACGACACCACGAGCGCGCCCCAGGCGAGGAGGAAGATGCCCCACGCCGTCGCCCCCTGCGAGAAGATGAGCCACAGACCCACGGGTATCCAGACGAGCGGCGGCCCTACGGGGATCGGCGACAGGAAGAACGTGACGAGACCGAGCAGCGGTGCCGCCTTGACGCCGACGATGTAGAGCCCGATCGCCATCAGGACGCCTTGCGCGAGCGCGGTCCCGAGAATGCCGTACACGACCGCGCGCGTCGTCGCGCCCGCCACCTCGAGCATGTGCAGGCCGCGCGCCGGCGCGATGCGACTGACCGCCGCGCGCAGGCGCGCCACGATGGCCCGTCCGTCGCGATAGAAGAAGAAGGCGATGAATACCGACAGCGTGAGCTGGATCAAGCCGTCGCCGACCACCGCGCCCGCCTTGAAGGCGAAGGCGCGCAACGGATCGAGAAAGCGCGCGAGCTCGGCGATGAGCCCCGCGCTGTCGTGCGCGAACGACGACCAGTACTCGGCGATGCTCGGCCCGACGAGCGGAATGGCGGCCACCCACGCCGGCGGATCGGGAGGGCCGCTGTCGATGAGCGTCTTGCCGAAGGCGGTGAACCGATTCGCGTTCTCGGCGAGCGTCGCCCCGACGATCACGAAGGGCGCGACCACCACGGTGAGGATCAGCGCCGTCATCACGCCGGCCGCCACCGTCGGCCGCCGGGTGCGATCGGCCATCCACTCGAAAAGGGGCCAGGTCGTCGCCGCCAGCACCGCCGCCCACGCGATCGCCGAGACGAAGGGGTGCAGCACGAGGAACACCCCGACCACGAGGGCGGCCAGCACCACCAGCGTGAGGGTGCGATCGATCGGGGAGGGAGTCGGCATGGCGTGATGGCGAATCGGTCGCGCGGATTATGCACGACGGGCGCGCCACGACGGGGCCACGGCGGGGTTGAGGCGCGACGGCGGTGGCACGGCACGCCCCGGGGCCGCGCGCCAGATGTCCGGGCACCAAGCGTCTGGATTCAAGGCATCTGGATGCAAGGCGCCGGCGTGCACAGCGCACACAAGGCGGCTTGCACGCCGCTTCCGGTTCTGTTGTAATGCGTAATTATGAATAACGGCATGAACGACGAGGAGCCGCGGCGCGCCGGATTGCCGTCCCCGGCGTCCGCGTCGCGCGCTCGATCGACCGCGAAGAGACCCGCGACACGGCCCGCGCGCAGCGTCGCGACATCACCGACGCCGGCCGACGACCGCGCGATCACCCCCATCGCGCGCCCCTCGCTGCACGACGAGGTGACCGCCCGCGTGCGCGACATGATCGTCGAGGACCGCCTGGCTCCCGGCGCCCCGATCCCCGAACTCCAACTCGCCCGCCAGCTCGGCGTGTCGCGCACCCCGCTGCGTGAAGCGCTCAAGGTGCTGGCGTCGGAAGGGCTCGTGGAACTGCTGCCGGGGCGCGGCGCGGTGGTCAAGGTCTTCACCGCCAAGGACGTGCGCGACATGCTCGACGTGATCGCGCTGCTCGAAGAGCGCGCCGGGACCCTCGCCTGTGCCGCGGACGACGCGACGATCGGCGCGATCGTCGCCCTCCACGAGCGCATGCGCGGTCACTACGCGCGGCGCGAGCGGCCGGAATACTTCCGGCTCAATCAGGACATCCACAACGCGATCGTGCGCGCCGCGGGCAATGCCTCGCTCGAAGTCGTGCACGGCCTGCTGCGCGCGCGCATGCGCCGCATCCGCTACATCGGCAACCACGCGCCCGACAACTGGGCCGCGGCCATGGCGGAGCACGAGGCTTTCGTCGAGGCGTTGCGCGCGCGCGACGGACCGCGGCTCGGGCGGCTCCTGCGCGAGCACATCGAGAACACCTGGCCCCGCGTGTCGTCGGTCGTCGCGGCGGCCGAGGGCGGCGTCTGATCCATTCACGCAAGGAGGAGAACATCATGCTGCATCGAGCTTTTCGCGTGGCCTGCGCCGGTGCGCTCGCCGTGCTGGCGAGCGCCGCGTTCGCGCAAACGTACCCCACCAAACCGGTCCGCATCGAGGTCGGCGCCAACGCCGGCGGCGGCACCGACATCATCGCGCGCATGCTCGCCGACAAGTACCAGTCGTCGATGGGCCAGCCGTTCCTGGTCGAGAACCGTCCCGGTGCCTCGAATACCATCGCCGCCGACTTCACCGCGAAGGCGCCGCCCGACGGCCACACGCTGCTCGTCGCCACCAATACCGGACAGGCGATCGCCCCGCACCTCATCAGTCTCCCCTTCGATTCCAACAAGGACCTGATTCCGGTCGCGCTCATCGTCACGGTGCCCAACGTGCTGGTGGTCGGCCCGGGCGTCGCCGCCACCAACGTGAAGGACCTCATCGCGCTCATGAAGAGCAAGCCCGACGCGTTCTCGTACGGCTCGTCGGGTGTCGGCAGCACGCAGCACCTTGCGGGCGAGGCGTTCAACCTCGCCGCCGGAACCAAGGCGATCCACGTGCCGTACAAGGGATCGGC
>JBDHRR010000092.1:0-13417 GCA_039807685.1 Burkholderiales bacterium | reverse complement strand
CGCGCTGCGGCTTCGACGCTCGTGCTGTCGGCACGACGCACCGCGACGGACGCGGTGTGGCAGGGGACGTCCCAGCGAGCGCACAGCGCCACGCAGAAGGCGCGCCAGCGCGCCGCCTGCGGCGACAGGCCGTGATCGACGTGCACCGCGCAGACGGCGTGCCTGCGGGCAGGTGCCACCGCGCACAGGATGGCGAGCAGCGCCACCGAGTCGCGTCCGCCGGAGAGCGCGACCGCGAGGCCCGCCGCCGGCGGGAGGTCGCGCGCGAGCGCGGCGGCGACGAGGCTGTGCAGGCGCGCGGTGATGGCGCTGTCGTCGGCCATGCGCGGCGCTCGCACTGTGGGTACGCCCGGCGGCGCGGCGTGGCGCCGCGGCCGGCCCGCTCAGCCGGGCGCGATCTCCTTGAACTTGCCGTAGCCCAGGAGCCGCTCCTCGCGCTGCTCGAGGAGCGTGTCGAGCGGAAGCTCCGCCAGGTGGCGCAGCGCTTCGGTGAGCGCCTTCTTCAAGGTGACCATCATGGCCGCATGATCGCGGTGCGCACCACCCAGAGGCTCGTTCACCACCTTGTCGATGAGACCCAACTGCTTCAGCCGCGGCGCGGTGATGCCGAGGATCTCGGCGGCATCGGCGGCGTGGTCGGCCGATTTCCACAGGATCGACGCGCAGCCTTCCGGCGAGATGACCGAGTAGGTCGCGTACTGGAGCATCAGGGTGACGTCGCCCACGGCGACCGCGAGCGCCCCACCGGAGCCGCCCTCGCCGATGATCGTCACGATCACCGGGATGCGCAGACCCGCCATCTCGTAGAGGTTGCGGCCGATTGCCTCGGATTGTCCGCGCTCTTCGGCGCCGATGCCCGGATACGCACCTGGGGTGTCGACGAAGGTGAACAGCGGCAGGCCGAATTTCTCGGCGAGTTTCATGAGCCGGAGCGCCTTGCGGTACCCCTCGGGGCGCGGCATGCCGAAGTTGCGGTGGATCTTCTCCTTGGTGTCGCGGCCCTTCTGGTGGCCGATCACCATGCACGGCGCGCCGTTGAAGCGCGCCAGCCCGCCGACGATCGCGGCGTCGTCGGCGTAGGTCCGGTCACCGTGCAGCTCGCGGAAATCGGCGAACATGCCGGCGATGTAGTCGAGCGTGTACGGCCGCTGCGGATGCCGCGCCACCTGCGCGATCTGCCACGAGGAGAGCTTGCCGTAGATGTCCTTGGTGAGCTGCTGGCTCTTCTTGGTCAGCCGCGAAATCTCGTCGGAGATGTCGACGGCCGAGTCCTCGTGCACGAAGCGCAGCTCGTCGATCTTCTGCTGGAGCTCGCCGATCGGTTGCTCGAAATCGAGGAAGTTCTGTTTCATGACGGATGCCCCGGAGACTCCGGTGTGGCCGATGCAAGTGGCGCGCATGATAACGCGGCGGAGCGGCGACGCCTATGACGGTCATTTCTGACATGGCAGGAGCCTGAACGAGCGGCGCCGCGCCGCGCGACAGGCGCTACCATACCGCCCATACGGCCGCGCACGCGGCGAGCGCACCGGCGATGGAAGTGTTTCTCGACTCGTGGATCCGCCGCCTCGTGACCCAGACCGTGAATTCCGCTGACAGCGTCGCGCCGCTTTCCCTCGCGCTGACCCCGCAAGGGCATCTGCGGCTCGCCAGCGACGCCGAATCGCCGTCGATCGCGCCCGAGCTCGCGCGCCGGCTCGCGGCAGCGTTCGACCGCGGCGCCGGCCGCGGTCTGTTGCACCTCGGCGCCTGCGAAGTCGGCCGCGCGCTGCCGCCGGTGCTCGCCTACTGGCGCGAGTTCGCCGCCCGTTACGTCGGCGCGCTGTGCGCCACTCCGGAGGGCGCGCCGATCGCGGTTGCCGCCATGGACAGTGCGACGGTCGAGTCGCTGGTCGTCGACGCGCCTCCCATGCGTGGGGCGGAGTACCTGTCGTCGGAGGTGGTGACGACGTTGTGGGCGCAGATCGACACCGCGGCGCGCGAGGCACTCGTCGAGTCGAAACTCGCCCTCCCCGAGTTGCTCAAGAGCTGGCATCCGGCGTGGCATCGGGTCGGTCGGGTGCACTTCAACCTCGCCGAAAACCGCAAGGATGCGCAGGCGCCGTTCGCCTTCCTCGCCACGTATACGACGCGCCTGTCGGCGCACGGCAAGGCGCAGCATCAGCCGCTGTCGACGGCGCTGGCGGAGTTTTCGGGCGGCCGCAAGAAGGCGCAGCTCCTGTCGCTGCTGGTGCCGGTGCAGCGCGCGGCCGAGCGCTGCGACTGGCTGCGCGACATGGTCGACGCGGACGAGATCTATCATCCGCTGCGCTGGAGCGCGGACGAGGCGCTGCGCTTCCTGCACGATGTGCCGACGCTCGAAGACAGCGGCATCGTGGTGCGCATGCCTGGAGGCTGGCAGGCGGGTCGACCGCCGCGGCCGCGCGTCAGCGCGGTGGTGGGCTCGGCACCGCCATCGATGCTCGGCCTCGAGGCCCTGCTCGACTTCAAGATGACGATCACGCTCGACGGGGAGCGGTTGAGCACAACGGAGATTGCGTCGCTGCTGCGTGGCGCCGAGGGTCTGCAGCTCATTCGCGGCCGCTGGGTCGAGGTGGACGCGAAGGCGCTGGGGCGGTTGCTGGAGCGATTCCGGACCATCGAGCGCCGGGCCGCGCAGGACGGGCTCCCCTTCGCGGAGGCGATGCGGCTCGTCGCCGGTGCGGTCCTCGAAGGCAACGGCGAGGGCAGCGACCGCGCGCAATGGTCGGAGGTCGTCGCCGGGGACTGGCTCGCCGCAACGTTGCGCAGCCTGCGCGCGCCGGAGGGCCTCGCTCGGGTCGATCCGGGCCAGGCGCTCAAGGCGACGCTGCGTCCCTACCAGCAGGCCGGGCTGCGCTGGCTCTATCTCTTGACGCGGCTCGGGTTGGGCGCTTGTCTCGCCGATGACATGGGGCTCGGCAAGACGATCCAGGCGCTCGCGTTGCTACTCGTGTTGAAGCAGGAGCGGGCGAGGAGCGGCGCGCTGCATGGCCCGAGCCTTCTCGTCGCACCCGCGTCGCTCCTCGCCAACTGGGCCGCGGAAAGCGAGCGCTTCGCGCCCGATCTGCGCGTGCTGATCGCGCATCCTTCGGCGCTCCCGGCGGCCGAGTTGCGCAGCCTCGACCGCGCGGCGCTCGACGCCGTGGACCTCGTCATCACGAGCTATGGCACCCTGCTGCGCCTGCCTTCGCTGTCGCAGGTCCGCTGGCGCATCGTGGTCGCCGACGAGGCGCAGGCGATCAAGAATCCCGGCGCCAAGCAGACGCGGCAGCTCAAGACGCTCGAGGCGGACGCCCGCATCGTGCTCACCGGCACGCCGGTCGAGAATCGCCTCTCGGACCTGTGGTCGCTGTTCGACTTCACGCATCCGGGGTTGCTCGGCTCGCAGAAGGTCTTCGCCGACTTCGCCAGGCGACTCGCCGGCACGGAGCACTTCGCTCCCTTGCGCAACCTGGTCAAGCCGTACATCCTGCGCCGCCTGAAGACCGACAAGCGCGTCATCGACGACCTGCCCGACAAGACGGAGCAGAACGCGTGGTGCCACCTTTCGCCGGCGCAGGCCGCCCTCTACCAGCAGTCGGTGAAGGAGCTGGCACGCGCGCTGGATGATGCCGACGGCATCGCGCGCAAGGGTGTCGTGCTGTCCTTCCTCATGCGCTTCAAGCAGATCTGCAATCATCCCTCGCAATGGCTGGGGGATGCGGCGTGGCGCGCCGACGATAGCGGCAAGTTCGCGCGCCTGCGCGAGCTCGTCGAGGTGATCCGGGAAAAGCAGGAGAAGGTGCTGGTGTTCACGCAGTTTCGCGAAGTCACCGAGCCCCTCGCATCTCTTCTCGGCGCGATTTTCGGGCGCGAGGGCCTGGTGCTGCACGGCGGCACGCCCGTAGCCCGACGCCGCGAGCTGGTCGAGCGCTTCCAGAACGACGAACTCACGCCGTTTTTCGTGCTCTCGCTCAAGGCGGGAGGGTCGGGACTGAACCTGACCGCCGCCTCGCACGTGATCCACTTCGACCGCTGGTGGAATCCGGCGGTCGAGAACCAGGCGACCGACCGCGCGTTCCGCATTGGCCAGCGCCGCAACGTCCTGGTGCACAAATTCGTCTGTCGCGGCACCGTGGAGGAGCGCATCGATGCGCTGATCGAATCGAAGAAGCGATTGGCGACCGAGGTGCTGGAGGGCGGCGCCGAGCTGCAGCTCACGCAAATGAGCGACCGCGAGCTGCTCGACCTGGTGCGCCTCGACATTCACGCGGCGCAGGAAGACTGATCGAAGGAAAGGGGAGGATATGAGCTACGGAGGATGGAAGCCCTACGTTCCCGTTGCCGCGCGCCGGAAGAAGGCGGCATCGGCAGCGGCCGGCGCCAAGAAGGCGGGCAGGGCACTGTCACCCATCGCGCCCTCGCGTGGCGCCATCGCCAGGACCTTCTGGGGCAAGGCGTGGTGCGACAACCTCGAGCGCTACAGCGATTTTTCCAATCGGTTGCCTCGCGGACGCACGTATCTGCGCAGCGGATCGGTCATCGACCTCGCCATCGACGAGGGTGAAGTGCGTGCGCAGGTCGTGGGATCGCGTCTGTACCACGTCGAGGTGCACGTGGTGGCCGTGGGCGAGAAGCCCTGGAAGGCGATCGCTGCCGATTGCGCCGGGTCGATCGACTCGATGATCGAGTTGCTTCGCGGGACGTTCTCGCATGCCGTGATGCAACGCTTGTGCAGACCGGGCGACGGCATGTTCCCGACGCCGAAGGAGATCGAATTCACCTGTAGCTGTCCGGACTGGGCGTCGATGTGCAAGCATGTCGCCGCCGTGCTCTATGGCGTCGGGGCGCGGCTCGATCAGCAGCCGGAGCTCTTGTTCCGGCTGCGCCGCGTCGACGGCAGCGACCTGCTCGCGCAGGCGGGCGATGGCCTGGTGCGCCCGAAGAAGGCACCGTCGAAGGCGAAGCTCCTCGACGAGTCCGCGGTGGCAGACGTGTTCGGCATCGAGATGGCGGAGGTTGCGCCGCCCGTGCGAGCGCGACGCCAAGGCGCGAACAAGAAGGTCACGCCACAGCCCGCCGGAGCGACCCGCAGGAAGCCGGCGACGCGCAGCGCGGCGGCGGTCAAGAAGAAGGCAGCGAAGCGCGGCGGGCAAGCCTGACCCTCGCTGCGCTGCGATCCTTCCGTTCGCCCGAGCCCGCAGCGCAGGGCGAGCGGTCCGAGCGCTCTACAAGTCAACCGCGGTAGCGGTCGATTCCCGGGATCGCGTCGAACGCCGTCCGTCGCGGAGATAGCCGCGCTCGGCTTCCTCGATCATCTGGTCGACCTGCGCGGCGATCGCCGCGACCCCGTTGAGCCGGCCACTACCGGTTTTAGGAGTTGGCGTCGCGCGTTCGTGGCATTGCGCCGGCACGCCGAAGCGACCATCGCCACATCGAGGCTAATGCGTGAACGCGTCGTAGACGAGCTTGACGCCGGTGACGAAGAGCAGCGTGTAGGTCACCTGCATGAAGGCGGCCTGCGACAGGCGCCGGTGCAGCCAGACGCCCAGCCAGACGGCGAGCGGGACGAGCGGCGCCATGACGAGCGCGGTGCCGAGGTTGCCGACGTTGAGCTGGCCCAGGAAGTAGTACGGCACGAGCTTGAGGTAGTTCACCGCGAAGAAGAACACCGACGACGTGGCGACGAATACGGTCTTGTCCACGCCGCGGCCCAGCATGTAGATCGCGTACGGCGGGCCGCCGGCGTGCGCGAGCGTGCTCGTGAAGCCCGACATCGCGCCCCACACGAGAGCGGCGACGCGCCCCGGCGGCCCCTCGGTGCGCGCGAGGAAGCGGGCGATCCGCTCGGTGAAGCGGAACCAGGCGTTGAGCGCGAACACCACCGAGATCGCCCCGATGACGAGTCGCACCGCATTGGGCGAGAGCGTGCCGAAGGCGATGCCGCCGACCGCGATACCGACGACCGCCCCCGGCAGCAGCGCCTTGAGGTCGGCGCGCGACCACGCGCGCTTGTAGGCGTGGACGCCGAAGACGTCCATGAGGCACAGGAGCGGCAGCATGATTCCCGCGGCCTCGGCCGGGGCGATGAACATGGCGAGGAGCGGCACCGAGAGCCCCGCCGTGCCCTGGCCGAAGGCGCCCTTGCCGATGCCGGCGATGACGATGACGAGCGCCAGCGCGACGAGGAAGCCGGCGGGATACGCGGGCAGCGTCACGAATCGCGGGCGGGCATGCCCTTGGCGGGCGGCGGCGCCGCGGCGGCACCGATCGGGCCCGTCGCCGTGGCAGCCGCATCGCCGATGGCGAGTGCCACGTCCGGCTCGCGGTTGCGCCAGGCGATGAAGAGCTGATTGGCGATCACCGCCGACAGGACGAGCAAGCCGCCCATGAGCGCGCGCGAACCGGGATGCTCACCCAGGAGGACCCAGACCCAGATCGGGCCGAGGATCGGTTCGAGGAGTCCCAGCAGTCCCAGCTCGGTCGCGGGGAGCGTGCGCGACGCGGCGGTGGAGAGAAGGCAGCCGGTGCCGAGCTGGATGCAACCCATGAAGCCGAGGATGACGAGGTCGCGCGACGTGGCGGCGAAGGGGCCCGCGAGCAGGAAGGCTGGCGCCAGCGTGATGACGCCGGCGAGCATCACCATCGGCAGCATGTCGACCGTCGCGTGGAATTTGCGCAGGACGGTCAATTGCGCCGCGAAGCACACCGACACGCCGAGCGCCATCAGGTTGCCGATGAGTTGTCCGCCGTCGAGCGCACCGCCGACCATGAGGACGATGCCGGCGAAGGCGATGGTCATGGCGAGCCAGGTGATCGCGCGCACCTCTTCGCCGAGGACGAGGCGCGCGGCGATCGCGGCCAGGAAGGGCGACACGCTCATCAGCACGAAGGTGTTGGCGACCGTGGTTCGGGTGAGCGAGCCGATGAAGAGGAAGAAGGTCCCAGCGAGAAAGGTGCCGGCAAGGAGCCCCGGCCCGCCGACGCTGCGCACGGCCGTCACCACGCGGCTGCCGTGCAGGACGCCGAGGACGCCGGCAACGAAGAGCGCCATGAAGAGCGACCGCCAGAAGACGATCTCCCACGGGCTGGTGATCGACAGGAGCCGCACGAGCAGCCCGCCGGTCGACCAGCAGATCGCGGCGACGACCATCATCGTCACCGCCCGGCGGCGGCCGGCGGCGCCGGCGACAAGGAGAGCATCCATGATGAAGGCGACGCCGGGGGCAGTGCCTGGCGTGCCGGAGTTACGGTGCGTGCGGGAAGTCCAAAGGTATCATGCAGCGCCCACGGCGAGCGTTCCGCCGCGGCACTTGTGCTGCCGGCAACGGGCGGCGGCCGAGTTTGCGTAGACTATCGGGCGCGAACGACAGGCAAGGGAGGTGAGGGGCGATGGCTGCGCACCGGATAGCGGTGATGCCGGGAGACGGCATCGGCAAGGAAGTGGTGCCCGAGGGCATGCGCGTGCTCGAGGCGGCGGCACGCAAGTTCGGCGTCGAGCTCGCCTGCACGTCCTTCGACTGGAGTTGCGACCGCTACGCGAAGCACGGCGCGATGATGCCGGAGGACTGGAAGGAGCAGCTGCGGCCCTACGCGGCAATCTACTTCGGTGCGATCGGCTGGCCGGCGCTGGTGCCCGATCACGTCGCCTTGTGGGGCTCGCTCTTCCGCTTCCGGCGCGAATTCGACCAGTACGTCAACCTGCGTCCCTGCAAGCTCATGCCGGGGGTGCCGTCGCCGCTCGCCGGCCGCGCGCCCGGCGACATCGACTTCGTCGTGGTGCGCGAGAACACCGAGGGCGAGTATTCGTCGGTGGGCGGGCGCATGTATCCCGACACCGAGCGCGAGATCGTGTTCCAGCAGTCGTGCTTCTCGCGCAAGGGCGTCGACCGGATCCTGCGCTACGCCTTCGAACTCGGCCGCACACGCGCCGCGAAGCACGTGACGTCGGCGACCAAGTCGAACGGGATCTCGATCACCATGCCGTACTGGGACGAGCGCTTTCGGGCGATGGCGGCGGCGTATCCCGACATCCGCACCGACCAGTTCCACATCGACATCCTGGCCGCGCACTTCGTGCAGCGCCCGCAGGTCTTTGACGTCGTCGTCGCCTCGAATCTGTTCGGTGACATCCTGTCCGACCTGGGTCCTGCGGTGTGCGGCACGATCGGCATCGCGCCGTCGGCGAACCTCAACCCCGAGCGCGAATTCCCGTCGCTCTTCGAGCCGGTGCACGGCTCGGCACCGGACATCGCCGGCAAGGGCGTCGCCAATCCGATCGGGCAGATCTGGTCCGGCGCGCTGCTGCTCGACTTCCTCGGGCATCGCGAGGCCGGTGCCGCGATCGTCACCGCGATCGAGCGCATTCTTGCCGACAAGGGTGCGCCGCGCACGCCCGACCTGGGCGGCAAGGCGACGACCGCCGACCTGGGCAAGGCGATCGCGGCGGCGCTGTGAGGCGGGAACCGGTCAGCGAGGCGATTTGCGGGAGGCACGCGCGACGCTGCCTGCCGCCACGTCGTGACGCGCACGTCGACGGCTGGCACGGCGTCGGCGCGGGCACATGGCACACGAGGGAGAAGCGGACAACATGGCACTGGTGATCGCAGTACCCCGGGAGGTCTTCCCGGGCGAGAAGCGGGTGGCAACGGTCCCCGAGGTCGTCGCCAAGCTCGTCAAGCAGGGTTTTCGCGTCGTCGTCGAGCAAGGCGCCGGCGCGGCATCGCAGATCGGCGACGAGGGCTACCGCAGCGCCGGGGCGGAGATGGTCGCCGATCGCGCGGCGCTGTGGTCGCAGGCCGACCTCGTCTTCAAGGTGCGCGCACCGGACGCCGCCGAGATTGCGCTCCTGCGCGAGGGCAGCACGCTGGTGAGCTTCATCTGGCCCGCGCAGAATCCAGAGCTCATGCAAAAGCTCGCGGCGCGCAAGGTCAGCGTGATCGCGATGGACAGCGTGCCGCGCATCTCGCGCGCGCAGAAATTGGACGCACTCTCGTCGATGGCCAACATCGGCGGCTACCGCGCGGTGATCGAGGCGGCGCACGCCTTCGGCCGCTTCTTCACGGGATCGATCACCGCCGCCGGCAAGGTCCCACCCGCGAAGGTGTTCGTGATCGGCGCCGGCGTGGCGGGCCTTGCCGCGATCGGCGCGGCGTCGGGCTTGGGCGCCGTGGTGCGCGCCAACGACACGCGCCCCGAGGTAGCCGACCAGATCAAGTCGATGGGCGGCGAGTTCGTTCCCGTCGACTACGTCGAGGAGGGCAGCGGTGTCGGCGGCTACGCGAAGGTGATGAGCGAAGGCTTCCAGAAGGCGCAGCGCGAGGTCTTCGCGCGCGAGGCCGCCAATGCCGACATCATCATCACCACCGCGCTCATCCCCGGCAAGCCGGCGCCGAAGCTCATCACCGAGGCGATGGTGCAGTCGATGAAGGAGGGCAGCGTCATCGTCGACATGGCCGCCGAGCAGGGCGGCAACTGCGAACTCACCGTGCCGGGAGAGAGCGTGGTGCGCCACGGCGTGACCATCATCGGCTACACGGATTTGCCGAGCCGGCTCGCCAAGCAGGCGTCGACGCTGTACGCGAACAACCTGCTGCGCCTCGTCGAGGACCTCGTCAAGACGAAGAGCATCGACGGCGACACGCTGCGCATCGCCATGAACGACGAGGTGCTGCGCGGCGCCACGGTGATCGACCAGGGAGCGGTGACCTGGCCGCCACCGCCGCCCAAGCTGTCGGCAGCACCACCCGCAGCCGCGAAGCCGGCGGGCGCGCCGCCGCCGGCAGCGAAGGCGCACGGCGCGCCGTCGGGCCCGATGGCGGGCACGCGTGCCGCGGTGATCTTCGGCATCGGCGCGCTCCTCTTCCTCATCATCGGCCGCTACGCCCCGGCGTCGTTCCTCGGTCACTTCACGGTCTTCGTCCTCGGCTGCTTCGTCGGCTACATGGTCGTGTGGAACGTGAAGCCGGCGCTGCACACGCCGCTCATGAGCGTGACCAACGCGGTGTCGTCGATCATCGCGATCGGTGCCCTGGTGCAGCTCGCTCCCGACCTCACCAGGATCTCGACCGACCTCGCCCGCCCCAACGAATGGATACGCTGGCTGTCGGTGGCGGCGATCGCGCTCGTCGCCATCAACATGTTCGGCGGCTTTGCCGTCACGCAGCGCATGCTGCAGATGTTCCGCAAGTAAGGAGCGACCGACCATGACGTCAAGCCTGGTGACGGTCGCCTATCTCGGCGCGACCATCCTCTTCATCCTCTGCCTCGGCGGGCTCTCCAATCAGGAGACCTCACGCCGCGGGAACCTCTACGGCATCATCGGCATGACGATCGCCGTGCTGGCGACGATCGCCGGACCGCAGGTCATGACCGCCGGCCTGCCCTACATCATCGGGGCGATGCTGGTCGGGGCGGTGATCGGCCTGTATGCGGCGCGCGTCGTGCAGATGACGCAGATGCCCGAACTGGTGGCGCTGATGCACAGCCTCGTCGGTCTCGCCGCGGTACTGGTCGGCTACGCCAACTTCATCGATCCGGCGGTGACGGTGGGCTTGACGCCTGCCGAGAACACCATCCACGAGATCGAGATGTACCTCGGCGTGCTGATCGGTGCCGTCACCTTCTCCGGCTCGCTCATCGCCTTCGGGAAGCTCGCCGGCAAGATCGGCGGCAAGCCGGTGCTGCTGCCGGGCCGGCACTGGCTCAACCTCGCCGGGCTCGTCGTCGTCCTCTGGTTCGGCTATCGCTTCGTCGCCGCGCACAGCGTGGGCGAGGCGATGCTGCCGATGATCGTGATGACCGTGATCGCACTCCTCTTCGGCGTGCACATGGTGATGGCGATCGGCGGCGCCGACATGCCCGTCGTGGTGTCGATGCTCAACAGCTACTCGGGCTGGGCGGCGGCGGCCACCGGCTTCATGCTCTCCAACGATCTGCTCATCGTCGTCGGCGCGCTCGTCGGCAGCAGCGGCGCGATCCTGTCTTACATCATGTGCAATGCGATGAACCGCAACTTCCTGAGCGTCATCGCGGGCGGCTTCGGCAGCGACGGCGGAGCGCCCAAGGCCGCCGGCGGCGGGGCCGCCGAGCCCGCGGGCGAGGTGACACCGATCACCGCCGCCGAGACGGCCGAGATGCTGAAGGAGGCGAAGGAGGTCATCATCGTCCCGGGTTACGGAATGGCCGTGGCGCAGGCGCAGCATACGGTGAACGAGATCACGCAGGCGCTGCGCGAGCGCGGCGTCAACGTGCGCTTCGGCATCCATCCGGTGGCCGGCCGCATGCCGGGGCACATGAACGTGCTGCTCGCCGAGGCCAAGGTGCCGTACGACATCGTCTTCGAGATGGATGAATTGAACGAGGACTTTCCCGATGCCGACGTGGCGATGGTGATCGGCGCCAACGACATCGTGAATCCGGCCGCACAGGAGGATCCGACGAGCCCGATCGCCGGCATGCCGGTGCTCGAGGTGTGGAAGGCGAAGCACTCGATCGTCATGAAGCGCAGCATGGCTTCGGGCTACGCGGGTGTCGACAATCCGCTCTTCTACAAGGAGAACAACCGGATGCTCTTCGGCGATGCGAAGAAGATGCTGGACGAGGTTCTCGTCGCACTGAAGTCCTGATGCGCGGCGGGATGCCGCCGCCGAAGGCGACGCGTGACTGACACCCCGTCCGCCGTCGCGCGGTGCGATCGGCGGCCGCTCGTCTGGGTCGCGTTCGCGGCGTTCTCGCTCGTTTGCGCGCTCGTCGCCTGGCGGCTCTTCCCGCAGGCGATGCCGATCGTCAACCTCGGCATCAGCATGACGCGCGATGCCGCCATTGCGCAGGCGACGGCGCTCGCCGATGCGCAGCACCTGGTGCCGCCGGGAGCGCGGCAGGCGGCGGTGTTCAACCAGGATTCGCAGGCGCAAAGCTACGTCGAGCTCGAAGGCGGCGGCAAGCCGGCCTTTGCCGCGCTGGTGAGCGGCACGCTGTACGCGCCGTACTGGTGGGAGGTGCGGCTCTTCCACCCCGGCGTGGTCGAGGAGGCGTCGATCGCCTTTCGTCCCGACGGCAGTTTCAACGGCTTCTCGCGACGGGTCGCCGACACCTACGTGCGCGACGCGAAGACGATGGCGCTCGCGCCCGAGGCGGCGCTCGCGCTCGCCAAGGAGCGGGCGGCGCGCGATTTCCACGTCGACCTCACGCCGTACACGCTGCTCGACCAGGCGCAGCAGACGCGTCCCTCCGGACGCGTCGACCATCGTTTCACCTTCGAGCGGGCCGAGCGCTTCGGCGAGGCGCGCCTTCGCCTCGAACTCGCGGTGACCGGCGACGAGTTGACCGCCATCGATCCCGTCTTCCACCTGCCGGAATCGTTCGGCCGGCGCTATCGCGAGATGCGCAGCACCAACGACACCATCGCGCAGATTGCGACGATCGTCGCCGGCGTGGTCTACGGCCTCTTCGGCTGCATCGTCGGCGCGCTCTGGCTCTTGCGCCGGGGTGCGCTCGCGGTTCGCCCCGCACTCGTCGCCGGCTTTGCCGTCTCCGGCCTGGGTGCGCTCGCGGTGCTCGCGCAGATTCCGATCGCGTGGTTCGGCTTCAATACCGCGCTCGATACGTCGAACTTCTGGGTGCAGCAACTCGGCATGGCAGCGCTCACGCTGGTCGCCGGGGGCTTTGCCCTCGGGCTCGTCTTCATGGCGGCCGAGGGGCTCACGCGACGGGCTTTCGGCGAGCATCCGCAGTTGTGGCGCGTATGGGCCGCCGACGCTGCCGGCACGCGCGCGATCGGCGGACGCACGCTCGCGGGTTACCTGCTGGTACCCATCGAGCTCGCCTTCGTGGCGACGTTCTACTACGCGACCAACCGCTGGCTCGGCTGGTGGCAGCCCTCGGAGCAGCTGACCGATCCCAACATCCTGGCGTCGTACTTCCCGGCGATCGGCCCGATCGCGCTGGCGTTGCAGGCGGGCATGATGGAGGAGTGCCTCTTTCGCGCGATTCCGCTGGCGCTGGGCGCCCTCGTCGGCGCGCGCTTCGGCCACCGTCGCGCGGGGATCGCCGTCGCCTTCGTCCTGCAGGCGGTGGTCTTCGGCGCCGCGCACGCCAACTACCCGGGATTTCCGGCGTATTCGCGGCTCGTCGAGCTCGTCGTCCCCTCGCTCGTGTGGGCGGCGATCTTCCTGCGCTACGGTCTGGTGCCGACGATGCTGCTGCACGCACTCTTCGATCTCACGCTGATGTCGATCCCGGTGTTCCTCATGGAGGCGCCGTTCGCCGGCGTGCAGCGCGGCGTGGTGATCGCCGCCGGCCTCGTCCCGCTCGCGGTCGTGCTCGTGCGCCGGCTGCGCCTTCCGGCGTGGGGTGAACTCCCCGTCGCGCTGCGCAATGCCGGCTGGCAGCGCGCCGCGGCAGCCGTTGCGCGGCG
>JBDHRR010000008.1:0-53207 GCA_039807685.1 Burkholderiales bacterium | reverse complement strand
CGCGCTTCAAGCGGCCGAAGGCGTACGTCTTCGTCGATGCGCTGCCCAAGAACGAGACCGGGAAGGTGCTGAAGACGGTGCTGCGCGAGATGGTGTCGCGCGAAGGGTCTTGAGTCCCGCGTGGCGCACCTCACATCGCGTAGAATTGCACCTCCGAAGCCAGCCAGACCGTCGCTGCCCGCGTAAGCGGGGAGAGGAAAGTCCGGGCTCCACAGAGCAGGATGCGGGGTAACGCCCCGCCGCTACAAGCCGTCGCTTGCGACGGCCCAAGGCGAGGAACAGGGCCACAGAGACGAGTCGCGCGCCGCAAGGCGTGCGGGTGAAACGCGGCAACCTCCATCCGGAGCAACACCAAGCAGGCGGACATTGACGCTGCTCGCCGAGTCCGCGGGTAGGTGGCACGAGCGCCGCGGCAACGCGGCGCCTAGAGGAATGACGGCCATAGCGCATCGGGGACGATGCGCCGTAACAGAACCCGGCTTATCGGCTGCGCTTCGGTTCCTTTTTTTTCACCGACGTGTCGCTCGGCGCTCGCTTGCGCGATGTGCCTTGCGAGTTCAACCGGCGTGCACTTGCCAGGCCACGGCCTCGCCGGCACGCAGCGGGACGATGGTGTCGTCGCCGAACGCTTGCGCGGCGGGGACGGTCCACGGCTCGCGGACGAGCGTCACCGTGTCGCGCGCCGGCGGCAGTCCGTAGAAACGGGCGCCGAAGCGACTCGCGAAGTCGGGCAGCTTGTCGAGTGCGCCGGCAGCGTCGAAGACTTCCGCATACAGCGGCAGCGCGAGCGGCGCCGAATAGCAGCCGGCGCCGCAGCAGGCCGCTTCTTTCGTGTGCCGCGCGTGCGGCGCGGAATCGGTGCCGAGGAAGAAACTCGGACTGCCCGAGGTCGCCGCCGCGACGAGCGCGCGTCGGTGCGCCTCGCGCTTCAGCACCGGCAGGCAGTACAGGTGCGGGCGCAAACCTCCGGCAAAGAGCGCATTGCGCGACCACAGGAGGTGTTGCGGCGTGAGTGTGGCGGCAACGTTGGCCGGCGCCTCGCGCACGAATTCGATCGCTTCGCGCGTCGTCGCGTGCTCGAGGACGACGCGCAATCCCGGGAAATCGCGCGTGATCTGCACGAGCGACGTCTCGACGAAGATGCGCTCGCGGTCGAAGACGTCGACCGCGGGGTCGGCCACCTCGCCGTGCAGGCAGAGGACGACGTCGTGGCGCTCCATCGCCGCCAGCACCGGATAGACGCGCGACAGCGCGGTGACGCCCGAGTCCGAGTTGGTCGTCGCACCCGCCGGGTAGTACTTCACCGCGTGCACGAAGCCCGAGGCCTTGGCCGCCGCGATCTCGGCGGGCGACGTGTTGTCGGTCAGGTAGAGCGTCATGAGCGGCTCGAAGCTCGCGTCCGGCGGCACGGCGGCGAGGATGCGCTCGCGGTACGCAGCCGACGCCGCGACCGTGGTCACCGGCGGACGCAGGTTCGGCATGACGAGCGCGCGAGCGAAGATGCGCGCGGTCGGCGGCACGACGTTTGCCAGTACCGATCCATCCCGCAGGTGCAGGTGCAGGTCGTCGGGACGCGGCAGCACGAGGCGATCGATCGTGGTCGGCATGAGAAGCTCCGGCGCGAATTATAGGGGGGCGCCGCGCGACGGTCGCGCGGCGGTGCCTCCTGCGTCGACGCCGCTGGCGCCTTTGCGGACTCCGGGCGGATCAGCGTCGGCGCGCGAGCGAGGCGAGCAGCTTGTCGAGATCCGCCGAAAATTCCGTCGAGCAGTTGTTGCCGCCCTGGAATTGCGAGGCGGCCGCCGATTCCGCGATCGGGATGCCGGCCTCGATCTCGGCAGCGAACGATTCGGCATCGTCCTGGGCTACGTAGCCGAGGCGGCGTGCCGAGCCCATGTCCCACCAGTTGCGGCGGTTGTCGGACACGCCGAAGACCACCTCGTAGTGGACCTTCGGCGCCTCGATGCAGCAGCGTACGAGGTCGATCACATCGCGGCGGCTGATCCACGCGCTGAGCATGCGGCGATCGAGCGGGCGCGGCCGGAACGTTCCGATGCGCATCGCGACGACTTCGATGCCGTGCTTGTCGGCGTAGAGCCGGCCCAGCGTCTCGCCGAACGCCTTGCTCACCGCATAGCGGCTATCGGGACGCACCGGCTCGTCGATGCCGAGTCGCTTCCCGCGCGGGTAGTAGCCGACGACGTGATGCGTGCTTGCGAACAGGACGCGCCGCACTCGCCGGATGCGCGCCGCCTCGAAGATATTGAAGGTCCCGGCGATGTTGTTGTGCAGGATCACCGGCCACGCGTCTTCGGCTGCCGTCGCGCCGAGATGCACGATCACGTCGATGCCGTCGACGACGTCGAGCATGGCGTCGAGATCGGTGAGGTCGGCGGCCACGAACTGCTCACTCGCGAGCGGATCGGATAGCGGGCGCTTGTCCGACAGCCGAAGGCACTCGTAGCGGTCGCGAAGGCCATCGCGCAATACGCTGCCGATGCGACCCGCTGCACCGGTGATCAGTACCCGCATCGCTGCCTCCCAGTTGCGCTCGATGTGAGAAAACGTTTTCTCATTCAAGCGCTAGAGATTTTATAACCAAGCGAATATTATACGAAAACAGCGAGAAAAGCTTTTCACGACAAAATCTCGGATGACGACCTCGTCCGAACATCGGAGGGATTCATGCCAGCACAAGCGTGGTTGCGCAGCATCGTTCGTTGGGCGCTCACGGCGACAGCGATCGCCTGGTTCGCCGTGGGGCAAGCCCAGCCCTTGACGATCGGCACGATGGTCGAGCCCAAGTCGATGGATCCACAACTCACCGCGCTGAGTTCCGACTTGAGCTATTACCGCCACGTGTTCGACTCGCTCGTGATGCCGGACGACCGATTGCGGCCGCGCCCCGGACTTGCGGAATCGTGGAAGGTGGTGAGCGACACGGTCTACGAATTCAAGCTTCGGCGCGGCGTGCGTTTCCACGACGGCGCGACCTTCGACGCGCAGGACGTCGTCTATACGCTGGAGCGCCTGCCGAAGGTGCCGAATGGGGACGGTTTGACCGCCGGCAAGCTGAAGCCGATCTCCCGCGTCGAGGTCGTCGATCCCTACACGATCCGCATCCACACGAGCAAGCCGGACAGCGGCATCCTGCGGGCGCTGGGACAGCTCTTCATCCTGCCGAAGGGGCTCGGCCCGAACGTGACGAGCGACGATTTTTCGAGCGGCAAGGCGGCGATCGGCACCGGCCCGTTCCGTTTCGTCTCCTGGAAGCGCAGCGACAACATGCAGCTCGCCCGCAACGATGCGTGGTGGGGCGGCAAGCCGGATTTCACGAAGGTCACGTTCCGCTTCATTCCCAATTCCGCGTCGCGCGTCGCCGCATTGCAGGCGGGCGACGTCGACATGATCGACTTCGTGCCCCCGCTCGACGTGCCGCGCCTCTCTCGCGACCCCAAGATCAGCATCTTCAAGGCCGCCGCTGCCCGCGTGATCTACCTCGAGCTCGACACGCTGCGCGATGTCGCACCCGGCGTGACCGACCTCACCGGCAAGCCCCTCGATCGCAATCCGTTCAAGGACGTCCGCGTGCGCCGCGCCATCAGCCATGCGATCGACCGCAAGCTCATCGTCTCGCGCGTGCTCGAAGGCATGGGCGAGCCCGCGACGCAGTTGATGCCGCAGGGTTTCGGCGGCTACAACGACTCCCTGAAGGTGCCCGCCTTCGATCCCGCGTTGTCGCGCAAGCTGCTGGCCGAAGCCGGCTACCCCGAAGGCTTCGCCATGACGCTCGGCTGCACCAACGACCGCTACGTCAACGACACGAGCTTCTGCCAGGCGATCGGTCAGATGCTGGCGCGGGTCGGGATCAAGGTCGCGGTGGATGCCATGCCGGGCAACGTGTACTTCCCCAAATTCAATCAGGCGGCGTTCGGCGCCTACATTCTGGGCTGGGGCAATTCGTCGGGTGACGCCTCGTCGGTGTTGACGAGCGTGGTCCACTCGCCCGATCGCGCCGCCGGCCGGGGCAGCTGGAACCACAACTATTCCAACACGACGCTTGATGCCTTGATCGACGAAGCGCTCGGCACCGTCGACGAAACGCGCCGCGAAGCCCTGTATGCGAAAGCGATGGCGAAGGTCATGGAGGATGCCGCGATCATTCCGCTGCACGCGCAACTGGTGATCGTCGCGACGCGCAAGGGACTCGTGTACACCCCGGCGGCCGACGAGGCCACCCTCGCGCACAACGTGCGAGCCAGGAAGAACTGACGCAGCGCGGACGGCACGTCCCGGCCGCGTACGCGCCGGGACGTGCCGTCCGCGCTCGGGTCGAGATGGTCAAGCTCATCGTCGGCCGAATCCTGCAAGGATTCGGCGTGCTCGCCGCGGTCTCGTTGATCGCCTTCGTCGGCATCTACGCCATCGGCGACCCGACCTCGCTGCTGATCGATCCGCAATCGACCCAGCACGAAGTCGAGCAGGTCCGTCGCAATCTCGGGCTCGATCAGCCGCTGTGGCGGCAGTACGTCCTGTTCGTCCGCAGCCTCGCGGCAGGTGATTTCGGGCGCTCGTTCGCGACGCACGAGCCGGCGATGCGGATGATCCTCGAACGGCTGCCGGCGACGCTGGAACTCGCGCTGGCCGCGATCACGCTGGCGATCGTCGTCGGCATTCCGGCCGGTCTCGCGGCGGGGACGCACCCCGGGTCGCGCCTCGATCGCATCGTGATGACGGTGTCGATCCTGGGTTTCAGCCTGCCGACGTTCTGGGTCGGCTTGATGCTGATCCTCGTCTTCGCGGTCAACCTCGGCTGGTTGCCGTCGTTCGGCCGGGGCGAGGTGGGGTCGTGGCTCGGCATCCACTCGAGCCTCTTCACGCTCGACGGTCTGCGCCACATCCTGCTGCCGGCACTCAACCTCGCGCTGTTTCCGATGGCGCTGGTCGCGCGGCTCACCCGCAGCGGCGCGCGCGAGGCGCTGCAACTCGACTTCGTCCGCTTCGCGCGCGCGAAGGGGGTGGCCGAGCACCGGGTGGTCTTCGTGCACATCCTGAAGTACATCGCGGTTCCGATCGTGACCATGATCGGCATGCAACTCGGCCTGCTCGTCGCCTTCGCGATCGTCACCGAATCGGTGTTCTCGTGGCCCGGCACGGGCAAGCTCCTCATCGAATCGATCGGACGGCTCGACCGCCCCGTGGTCGTCGCCTACCTGCTGGTGATCGTGTCGATATTCGTGGTGCTCAATCTGCTCACCGATCTCGTGTACCTCGTACTCGATCCGCGCGTGCGCTTTGCCGCCGCGAGCCAAAGCGAATGAGCGCGACGACGGCGGCCAACGCGCGGCCAGGGTCGTGGATCGCGGCATTTCTCGACACCCGGACCACGCGCGTGGCCACGGCGATCCTCCTGGTCTTCGTCGCCGGCGCCGTACTCGCGCCCTGGCTCGCGCCACAGGATCCGTTCGACCTTGCGCAACTCGACATCCTCGCCAGCCGCCTGCCACCGCTGTCGCGCGGCGCAAGCGGCACGCTCTACCTCCTCGGCACCGACGACCAGGGACGCGACCTCCTGAGCGCGATCCTCTACGGCCTTCGCATCAGCCTGGTGGTGGCGGCGGTGAGCGTGAGCGCCGCGTTCGTGCTCGGGACGACCTTCGGCATGGTCGCCGGCACCACGGGCGGGCGCGTCGATGCCCTCATGATGCGCATCGTCGACATCCAGCTCTCGGTGCCGGCGATCCTGGTCGCGCTGGTTTTGCTCGCGGCACTCGGGCGCGGCGTCGACAAGATCATCCTGGCGTTGATCAGCGTGCAATGGGTCTACTTCGCACGAACCGCGCGAGCGGTCGTGCTGGTCGAGCAGCGGCGCGAGTACGTCGACGCGGCGCGTAACCTCGGCTTGTCGCGAGCACGGATTCTGGTGGGCCATTTGCTGCCGAATGCGCTGCCGCCGCTGATCGTCGTCGCCACGGTGGAGGTGGCGCACGCGATTGCCCTCGAGGCCACGCTTTCGTTCCTCGGCGTCGGGCTGCCGGTGACGCGCCCGTCGCTCGGGCTCTTGATCGCCAACGGCTTCGCGTTCATGTTGAACGGCGAGTACTGGATCAGCATGTTTCCGGGGGTCGCGCTGCTCCTGGTGGTCTTCGGCATCAACCTGGCGGCCGATCGCTTGCGCGACGTGCTCGATCCGCGCAGCGCGCCATGAGCGAAGCCGTCCTGCGCGTCGAGGGATTGCGCACCGGCTTCGCCACCGCCGGCGGGCTGTTGCCGGTCGTCGACGGCGTCGATTTCTCGCTCGGTCGCGGCGAGGTGCTCGGCATCGTCGGCGAGTCGGGGTCGGGCAAGTCGGTGACCGCGTATTCGATCCTCGGGCTGGTCGAATCGCCGGGGCGCATCGTCGGCGGTCGCGTGTTGCTCGGCGACGTCGACCTCGTGTCGCTGCCGCGCGCTGCGCTGACCGCGATCCGCGGCGCGCGCATCAGCATGATCTTCCAGGATCCGATGATGTCGCTCAATCCCGTGCTGCGCATCGACACGCAGATCGTCGAGGCGCTGCGCGCGCATCAGCGCGTCGGTCGACGGGAGGCGCTCGCGCGCGCCGCGGACGCCTTGGCACGGGTCGGGATCGCGGCACCCGAGGAGCGGCTGCGCAGCTATCCGCACGAGCTCTCCGGAGGCATGCGCCAGCGCGTCAGCATTGCCATCGCGATGCTGCACCAGCCGGACGTCATCGTTGCCGACGAGCCGACCACGGCGCTCGACGTGACGATCCAGGCGCAGATCCTCGCGCAGATGCAGGCGCTGTGCGCGTCGTCGGGAACCGCGCTGCTGTGGATCACCCACGACCTGTCCGTGGTGGGGAGTTTCGCGGACCGGGTGTGCGTGATGTACGCCGGGCGCATCGTCGAGTCGGGGCCCGTCGCCGGGGTGATGGGCGCTCCGCGCCATCCGTATACGCGGGGCCTGCTCGATTCCGTGCCGGCACTCGCCGAAGCCGGGCGGCGACTGGTCCCGATCGCCGGGGTGCCGGTGGCACCCGGCGACCTCGACGCCGGTTGTGCGTTTCGCCATCGCTGCCCGCGGGCGAGCGAGCGCTGCATGCTCGCCCCGGAAGAATCGTCGCCGGCACCGGGGCGGACGGTGCGCTGTCACCACCCGCTCGATGGCTTCGCGCCGCCGCCCCACGCGACCGGCAAAGGCCTCGCATGAGCGCACCCGTTCTCGAAGTGCGGAGTCTCGACAAGCACTTCGCCATCAGGCGACGTGGCGGCGGCTGGCGAGGTCGCCCGCACGCCGGCGGCGCGACTGTCCTGCGTGCGCTCGACGGCGTCACGCTGCACGTCGATGCGCGCGAGATCGTCGGTATCGTCGGCGAATCGGGCTGCGGCAAGTCGACGCTCGCGCGCATCATCTGCGGACTGGCGGCCCCGAGCGCTGGCGAGGTTCTCTACCGCGGGGAAGCGGTCGACCGTTTCGACGCGGCGAAGCGCCTGCACTATACGCTCGGCGTGCAGATGGTGTTCCAGAACCCGTTTGCCGCGCTCAATCCGCGGCACCGCGTCGCCCGGATCGTCGGCGAAGCGCTCGCGGCGCACCGGCTCGTCGCAGCTTCGGCGCGCGACTCGCGGGTGATCGAGCAACTGGCGCGGGTGGGTCTGGCGGCCGACAGTCGTCACCGTTATCCGCACCAGTTCTCCGGCGGACAGCGGCAGCGGATCGGCTTAGCACGCGCCCTCGCGGTGAGCCCCGAAGTGCTGGTCTGCGACGAGGTGGTATCGGCGCTCGACGTGTCGATCCAGGCGCAAATCCTCAATCTGCTGCTCGACCTCCGCGAGTCGCTGGGGCTGGGATCGATTTTCATCAGCCATGACCTCGGCGTGATCCGCTACCTGTGCGATCGGGTGGCGGTGATGTATCTCGGGCGCATCGTCGAGGAGGCGCCAGCCAGGGAATTCTTTGCCGGGCCAGGACACCCGTATGCGACGGGGCTGCTCGCGGAACTGCCGACCGCGAGCGTCGGCAAGCGTCGCTTCGAGCCGATCCGGGGCGAGATACCGTCACCGATCGATCCGCCAACCGGCTGCCACTTTCATCCACGCTGCCCGCATGCGACGGAGCGCTGCCGCGCGGAGCAACCGCTGCTGCGCGAGATCGCGCCGCGGCACCGGGTGGCCTGTCATCTCCACGATCGTCGCTGACGTCCGTGCCCATTCTCGTCACCACCGCATGAAAGGCATCGTCGTAGCTCCCCAACCCGAAGCGGTCGACGCCGGCGTCGAGATGCTGCGCGCCGGCGGCAACGCGATCGACGCGGCGGTTTGCAGCGCGCTGGTCCAGGCGGTCGTCGACCCGCTGATGTGCGGCATCGCCGGCTTCGGCGCCCTGCAGCTATGGTCGCCCACGAAGGGCGCGGTGAGCATCGATTTCCATGCGCCGGCGGGCAGCCTGTCGGCGGCGGACATGTGGTCGCGGCGAGTTCTGGGGGAATCCGCGGACGGCTACACGCAGCGTCTGGAGGGAGACGTCAACGAGCTTGGCTACGAGTCGATCGCCACGCCCGCCACCCTCGCCGGTCTGGCGATCGCGCTGCGCCACCACGGACGGAAGCGTTTCGCGGACGTCGCCGCGCCGGCGATCGCCTGGGCGCAGGATGGATTCGCGGTACGGCCGTTCATGCACAGCGCGTGGATCCACGACGAGGATGCGGCGGGCGCCCTCCCTCTGCTGCGCAAGCTCGATCACTCGGCATCCGGCCGACGCCTGTTCTTCCGCGCCGACGGCTCGCTGAAGCGGCCCGGAGACACGATCCGCAATCCCGATTTCGCGAAGACGCTGGAACGGCTTGCCGATGTCGGCCCCGATGATTTCTATTCCGGCTCGCTCGCCGCAGCGATCGCGAGCGACCTCGCGCGCGGCGGTGCGCGGGTGACGATCGACGACCTTCGCAACTACGCCGCGGACGTCGGGGAGCCGTTGGCGGGGCGCTATCGGGGTCTGCAGGTGGTGAGCGCGCCGCTACCGGCCGGCGGCGCGCACCTGATCATGGCGCTCAACGTGCTCGAACACTTCGATCTCGGATCTCTCGAGCACAATTCGCCCGACTATATCGAGTGCGTGAGTGCCGTGATGGCGCTGACGCTGGCAGCGCGGCGCCGCTCGCTCGCCGATCCGCAGTTCGTCGACGTGCCGCTGGCGCAGCTTCTGGGCGCGCCGCACGCGGCCGTGCTCGCCGCTGCGGTGCGGGCGCAGGCGCGCATCGTCGCGCCGCCCTCTGCTGCACGCGAATACCCGCATACGACGCAGGTGTGCAGCGCCGATGCCGAAGGCAACGTCGTCAGCCTGACGCATTCGCTCGGCACGCCTTCCGGCGTCATGACCGATGGTCTGGGCTTCATGTACAACGGAGCGATGAGCGTGTTCGATCCACGCCCGGGCACGCCGGCGTCGATCGCCCCCGGCAAGCGCCGTTACACCGCCATTGCGCCGACGATCATCCTGCGCGACGGAATGCCGCTCATGGCCATCGGCGCGCCCGGCGGCGCGCACATCACCAACGCGCTCGTGCAGGGCATCCTCAACGTATGCGACTTCGGCATGGGCATCGCCGACGCCGTGGCAGCGCCGCGGTTCTCGCTGATCGGCGATGCGATCCACGTTTCCAACCGTATTCCGTGGCGCACGACGCGCGAACTGGAGCGACGCGGGCATCGGATCGTGCGCAGTCACCAGAGCTATGCCTTCGCCGGCTTGCACGGCCTGCTGCGGGACGACGCTGGGCGGTGGCGGGGCGGTGCCGACCCGCAGCGCGACGGCATGGCGCTCGCGGTGTAGCGATCGGCGGCATAGGCCGCCGTCCGTGGGGGCTCCCGCCCTGCATCGGGGCGGCACGCGCGGAGCGCGAAGGTCGTCGAGGTCAGTCCGGCGGCGCCGTCGAGGCGCGCACGATGAGCGCGCAGGGCAACTCGATCGAGCGCAGCGACGCCGCACCGGCGAGTTGCGCGAGCAACGCCTGCGCGGTGGCGTCGGCCATCTCGTCGACCGGAACGTGCATGGTCGTCAGCGGAGTGGCGAAGTAAGCCGCGAAATCGAAATCGTCGAAGCTCGCGATCGAGAGGTCGTCCGGAATGCGGAAGCCGTCGCGCTGGGCCTGCGTGAGCGCGCCGAACGCGAGGAGGTCGCTGCCGCAGATGAGCGCCGTCGGACGATCGGCGCGTCCAAGGAGGCTGCGCGCCGCGGCCTGGCCCTCGGCGATGTGCAGCGGCGCCTCGATGCACCGTTCATCGCTCCACGGGACCGCGCGCGCGGCCAGCGCGTCGCGGAAGCCGGACAGCCGGGCCGCCGCGCGGTCGTTGCTCCGGCGCATGCCAGAAATCACCCCGATCCGTCGGTGACCAAGATCGACGACGTGCGTCGCGAGGTCGAATGCGGCTCGATAATTGTCGAATCCGATCGAGGCGATGCCGTCGCTGCCGGCCACCGTGAAAGTGCGCAGCGTCGCGATCCGATGCAGCGTGAGCAGCGAGACGAGTTCTGGCTTCTGGTACGCGCCGACCAGCACCATCGCGTCGATCCCGACGCCGAGCAAGCGCCGTGCCGCGGCGAGCTCGTTGCCCGGATCGTCGTGCGCGCAGGCGGTCAGCAGCGTGTAGCCCTCGCCCGCGAACACGGTTTCGAGCGACTCGGCGAAGCGCGCAAAGGCGGGGATCTGCAACGACGGCACGATGGCGCCGATCGCCAGCGCACGTCGACGCTTGAGCCCCTGCGCCGCCGCCCGTGGGGCGTAGCCCAGCGCAGCAACGGCCGCGTTGACGCGCGCGACGATCTCGCGGCTCGGCGAGCCGCTTTGGTTCATCACGCGGGATACCGTGGCGATCGACACCCCGGCTTCGCGCGCGACGTCCTCGATGGTGGCGGTGTTGCGGCGGACGTGCATCGCGGTCGAGCTTCGTGGTCGCGGGGCGTCGTGGATTGTAGCGCGGCCCGTCGCCGACTTCCGCGCCGAAGCCTCGCCGCCCGCCCTTGCCGAAAGCGACGGGAGGCGACCGGCGCTGGTACCGACTTTGCTTTCCAGCTATAATGTCGAATTCACTTTCGGACGGGTCGGCGCCCGTGCCCGACGCGCTCCGCGGAAGGTTTCCGCGCCCACGTGATGGACAGAGGGATGGCCACCAAAACCGCAACCGCCGTCAAGAAGGTCCGCGAGCTCACCGATGAGGAGATCCTCAAGGCGCCCGAGAAGGACTACATGAACGAGCCGCAGCTCGCGTTCTTCAGGAGGAAGCTCGTCGACCTGCGCGACCAGCTCCTGCAAAATGCCGACAATACCGGCGAGCATCTGCGCGAGAACGAAATCACCACCGATCCATCGGATCGGGCGACGCTGGAAGAGGAGTACACGCTCGAACTGCGGACCCGCGACCGCGAGCGCAAGCTCCTGAAGAAAGTGGAAAAGTCGCTGCGAATGATCGACGACGGCTCCTACGGCTGGTGCGAGGAGACGGGCGAGCCGATCGGCATCGCGCGGCTCATCGCGCGTCCCACGGCCACCCTGTCGCTCGAGGCGCAGGAGCGCCGCGAGCGCGTCCAGAAGCTCTACGGCGACTGAACTCCGCGGGAGCGCTGTCGCCGGCGCTCGCCGCCGCGAGTACCCGTGGATCCGCCCCGCCCGCGACCATGGCCGTCGACGCGAGGCATCGTTAGCCCGCATTCGAGCGTGGCTTGTTTACAATGAACGCTTATCGTCGACCATGAGGAGAATCTAGCCATGTTCACGCTTCCTCCGCTGCCCTGGGCCGAGAACGCCCTCGCCCCCGTCATCTCCGCCAACACGATCTCGTTCCACTACGGCAAGCATCACAAGGCGTACGTGGACAACCTCAACAATCTCGCCAAGGGTACCGATTACGAAGGGGCGACGCTCGAGAAGATCATCACCGAGACCGCCGGCAAGGCCGACAAGGCGGGCCTTTTCAACAATGCGGCGCAGGTCTGGAATCACACGTTCTACTGGCACAGCATGAAGCCGGGTGGCGGCGGCAAGCCCACGGGCAAGCTCGCACAGATGATCGATGCGTCGTTCGGCAGCTACGACAATTTCAAGAAGGAGCTGTCGAGCACCAGCGTGTCGCAGTTCGGTTCGGGCTGGGGCTGGCTCGTCGTCGAGGGCGGCGCGCTCAAGGTCGTCAAGACGCCGAACGCCGAGGTCCCGTTCACCAAAGGTCAGAAGCCGCTCCTCACCATCGACGTATGGGAGCATGCGTACTACCTCGATCAGCAGAACAAGCGCGCCGCATACGTCGACGCCGTGATCGAGAAGCTCCTCGACTGGGATTTTGCGGCACGTAACCTCGGCTGACACCGGGCGCACGACCGCCTGACTGCGCGCGTCGATCGTATGGCCCTGTTCTCCAAGCCACCCGCCAAGAAGCCTGCGGCTGCCAAGGCCACCGGCAAAGCGGCGAGTGCGCCACCGCGGGCGGCCATATCCGCGCGGGACGTCGCCGCGCAAGCCCAGGCGCAGGGGCGACGCGGCAACGCCGAGCGGCCGCGCGCCGAACCCGCAACGGATCTCTCGATGGCGGCGGCCAGCCTCATCGACATGGCGCCGGCGCGAGCGCCGATCGAAGTCGGCGTGTCGAGTCCGGGGCTATGCGCCGTGCTCGAGAACGCTGCGCTGCTCTTCGCAAGCGGCCAGGTACCGCCGGCGCGCGCCCTGCTGGCAGACGGCGTGGTGAGCGATCACGATGCGCGAAGCTCGGCGCTCGCCTGGCTTTGCCTCTTCGATCTCCTGCAGCGACAAGGTGATCGGGCCGCCTTCGACGATCTCGCCTTGCAATACGTCGTCCAGTTCGAACGTTCGGCGCCGGGCTGGGAGGAGCGCGGCGTGACCGCGCCCGGGGGCGTCGAGCGGGGCAAGGCCATGGCAGGCGGCTATGCCGTGCTCACCGGCAAGCTCACGGCGGCGACGGCCCCCCAGATCGACGGTTTCCGGCGTGCGCTCGACAAGGGTGGGCCGGTTCGGCTCGACCTTGCGCAGGTGGCGGGCTTCGACGATGCGGGTGCGCGACTTCTCGCCGAGGTGCTGGCATTCGCGCGCCAGCGCCGGGTGCCGGTCAGCATCCAGCGTGGCGACAAGCTGCAGGCGGCACTCGACATCCTGCTGCGCCGCGGCCGCGATGCCGGCGAAGGCGCATGGCTGCTGGCGCTGGAGTTCCTGCAATTCGATAGGAAGCAAGAAGCCTTCGACGACCGGGCGATCGAGTACGCGATCGCCTTCGAGCAGTCACCCCCGTCGTGGGAGCCGCCGCCGCAGGTGAGCGCTCCCGCGCCGCTCGACGAGGCGGCGAGCGCCCCCGGCGCCGAGCCGTCGCCGGAGGATCCGCTCGCCTGGAGTGGGGTCATGGCGGGTGCGTGTACGGCGGCGATGGCGCAGATCGCCGAGCGCGCGATGCGGGAAGCGATCGTCGTCCTCGACATGGCGGCGGTGCAGCGCGTGGACTTCGTGTGCGCCGGCGCACTCCTCAATGCCATCAATCGCATCGAGGCGCAGCGCAAGTCGGTGCAAATCGTCGGCGCGACGCCCATCATCCGGGCGCTGCTCCTCCTCATCGGCATTTCGCCGCGGCACTTCGTTCGCAAGCTGCCGTAACCGTCGGTCGCCGGCCCGGCGAGCGTTGCGGACTTTTCCACATGGAATCATTCCACGGTACCACCATCCTCTCGGTACGTCGCGACGGCGTCGTCGCGCTGGGCGGCGACGGCCAGGTCACGCTCGGCAGCATCGTCATCAAGGCCACCGCGCGCAAGATTCGCCGTCTCTATCACGATCGCGTCCTCGCCGGCTTCGCCGGTGCGACGGCCGACGCCTTCACGCTTTTCGAGCGCTTCGAGGCGAAACTCGAGAAGCATCAGGGTCATCTCGTGCGCTCGGCGGTGGAACTCGCCAAGGACTGGCGCTCCGATCGCGTGCTGCGCCGCCTCGAGGCGATGCTCGCCATCGCCGATGCGCAATCGTCGCTGGTGATCACCGGCAACGGCGACGTGCTCGAACCCGAGTTGGGTATCGTCGCCATCGGCTCGGGTGGGGCGTATGCGCAGGCTGCCGCGCGCGCGCTGCTGACGCACAGCAGCCTCGCAGCGCCGGAGATCGTGAAGGAGGCGCTGACCATCGCCGGCGATCTTTGCATCTATACCAACCAGAATCACCTCATCGAAGTGCTGGCGCCCGCGACGTGACTGCCGGCACCGTCTACGACGTGGTGGTGGCCGGCGCCGGCTTGCCCGGGCTGGCGCTCGCCACGGCCGCGGCGCAGGCCGGACTGTCGGTTGCCATCGCCGACGCGGCGCCGATCGCGGCTGTGCCGGTCGACGACGCGTCGTTCGACCTTCGGGTCTACGCGGTGAGTCCCGGTAGTGCGAGCTTCCTGCATGCGATCGGCGCCTGGCAACGCCTCGCCGGTGAACGTCTCGCGCCGATCGAGGCCATGGATGTGCGCGGTGATCGCGACGCCCGGCTCGAATTCTCGGCGAGCGATCTCGGCGAGCGCGCACTGGCCTGGGTCGTCGAGGAGCGGGCACTGCGCAATGTGCTGGTCGCGACCGCGCTGGAGGCCGGCGTCGAGCCCTACGCCGGGGCGCCGTTCGTCGGCTTGCGATTCGATCCCGATCGCGCGTCGCTCGTCCTGCCGGAGTGCACGCTCGCCGCGCGCCTGCTGGTGGCAGCCGACGGGGTTCGCTCCTGGGTGCGGCAGGCGGCCGGCATCGTCGCCGAGCCGAAGCCCTACGGGCAGCGGGGGGTGGTGGCCCACTTCGAGTGCGAACGCGCGCACCACGGCCTCGCCCGCCAGTGGTTCCGCAACGACGGCAGCATCCTCGCCTGGCTGCCGCTGCCGGGGCGGCGGATGTCGATCGTGTGGTCGGCCCCCGATGCCTTGGCCGCCGACCTCCTCGCCCTGGAGCCGCCGGCACTCGCGGAACGGGTGACGGCCGCCGGGGGCCATGCGCTGGGCGCGCTGCGGCCCATTTCCCCAGCGGCGGGCTTTCCGCTTGCACTGCTGCGGCTAGCGACCTCCGTGGCACACCGTTTCGCACTGGTCGGCGACGCCGCGCATGGGGTGCATCCGCTCGCCGGGCAGGGGGTCAACCTCGGCTTCGGCGATGCCCGTGCCCTGGCCGACGTCCTCGCCACGCGCGGCCCGGTGGCCGATCCGGGCGCGCCGCTGACGCTCGGCCGCTACGCCCGACGACGCACCGAGCCGGTACTCGCCATGCAACTCGTGACCGACGGACTCATCCGCCTCTTCGGCCGGCGCGAACCCGGATTCGCCGCTTTGCGCAACGCCGGCATGCTCGCCGTCGATCGGCTGGCGCCGCTGAAGCGGGTGCTGGCGCAACCGGCGCTGCGCTAGACTGTCCAATGCCGCTTGGCACCGCTGCGTGCCGCCTTACCCTCGTGGAGACAACGCTCATGGATTCCCTCTCGCGCCACGCCGCGCGCCTGTCGATCACCGTCATCGCCGCCTGTCTTGGCGGCGGCATCGCCATCGCCCAGCCGGTCAAGCCGCAGCCCGCACCGGCCGTCCCCGCCGCCGCGGTCTCGCCCGCCGGCCCCGCGGTATCGACTCCCGAGGCTGCCGGCATCAAGAAACTGCTCGAGCAGAAGTTCCCGGGCGCCGAGGTCCGCGGTGTGATCAAGTCGCCGTACTTCGGCTTGTACGAGGTGCAGTTCGACGACCGCATCGTCTACACCGACGCCAAGGCCAAGTACCTCGTGGTCGGCGCCATGTACGACAGCGATACCAAGGTCAACCTCACCGAAGAGCGCCAGCGCAAGCTCAATCGCGTCGACGTCGGGCAACTGCCGCTCGATCTCGCGATCAAGACCGTGAAGGGCACCGGCGAGCGCACGCTCTTCGTGTTCTCCGATCCGGACTGCCCGTTCTGCGCCAAGCTCGAACAGGAGTTGAAGACCGTCGACAACGTGACGATCTACACCTTCCTCTATCCGATCGACAGCCTGCATCCGGACGCGGCTCGCAAGTCGCGCATGATCTGGTGCGCCGACGACCGCGCCAAGGCGTGGGACAACTATTACGCGAGCGGCGCGCTGCCCAACAACAAGGGCGAGTGCGACAACCCGGTGGCGAAGCTCGCCGCGCTCGGCGCCAAGTACAAGGTCAACGCGACGCCGACGCTCGTCTTCGCCGACGGCACGATCATCCCCGGCGCGCTGCCGGCGCAGCGCCTCGAGGCCGAACTCGCCACGGGTGAGGCCGAAGCGAAGAAGCTCGCCGCCGCCAAGAAGTCGTAGGCTGCACGTTCTCATCTCCCCCGCACGAGGCCACGATGGCGATCATCGATTTCCTGAAGAAACAGTTCATCGACATCATCGAGTGGACGGACGACTCGCGCGATACGCTGTCGTTCCGCTTTCCCGATGAGGACAAGGAGATCAAGAACGGCGCGCAACTCATCGTGCGCGAATCGCAGGCCGCACAGTTCGTGTACCTGGGCGAGTTCGGCGACAGGTTCGGTCCGGGCAAGCACACGCTCACCACCGACAACATCCCGATCCTCACCAACCTCAAGAGCTGGAAGTACGCTTTCGAGAGCCCCTTCAAGGCCGACGTCTACTACGTCGTCACGCGTCTTTTCACCGGCAACAAGTGGGGCACCGCGAACCCGGTGATGATGCGCGACGCCGACTTCGGCATCGTCCGCCTGCGTGCCTACGGCACGTACGATTTCCGCATCGTCGACGTGCCGAAATTCCTGAAGGAGGTCGCCGGCACCGACGATCACTTCCGCCTCGACGAGTTCAACGACACCATGCGCTCGCGCATCGTGTCGGTGTTCACCGACGCGCTCGCCACTGCCAAGGTGCCGGCGCTCGACGTCGCCTCGCGCTATGGCGAACTGGGCGAGGCGCTGCTGCCGCTCATCAATCCCGCGATCACCGCGAAATACGGACTCGAGATGACGACGTTCATCGTCGAGAACGTATCGGTGCCGCCGGAAGTGGAGGCGGCGATCGACAAGCGCTCGAGCATGGCTGCGGTCGGCAATCTCAACGACTACGTGAAGTACCAGATGGGACAGGGCATGGCGAGCGGCGCCGGCGGTGGCGGCATCGGTGGCGCCGGCGCCGAGCTTGCCATGGGCATGGCGCTGGCGCAGCAGATGATGAACCAGCCCGGCGGCATCATGGCGCAGGCCAATGCCGGCGTTCAGGCGCAGGTCGCGCCGGCGCCGGGCTCGACGCCGGCCGCCGCGACGCCCGCGCTCGACCTCATGACGCCCGGGCAGGTCGCGCAGATGCTCGGCGTCGGCGAGTCGGACGTCCTCGCGAGCCTCGAAGCAGGCGATCTCAAGGGTCGCCGCATCGGGACGCAATGGCGCGTCACGCGCGCGGCCGTCGACACTTTCCTCAGGGGTTGACGATGCCGGGCGTCCACGGTTCGCGCCGCAAGGCGCTGCTGGCATTGGCATGCGGTGCGCTGGCTGTATCGTTTCCCGCGTTCGGGCAGGATCCGCGCCTGTCGGAGGCGCACAGCGCCGGCATGGCCTGGCTGGTGCTCGTCGATGCCGACGACGTGGCGGGCACCTACGACAGTGCCGCCAGGCGCTTCCACGATGCGATGCCGCGGGAGCAATGGGGGCAGGCGCTGCAGGCGGCGCGCGACCAGTTCGGCAGGAACCTGCGCCGCGCGATCGTTTCCATCCAGCCGTCGAGCGGCACGCCCACCACGCCCGGCGAGTTCGTAGTGATGGTCTTTCGCTCCGAGTTCGAGAAGCGTCCCGATGCCGTCGAGACGCTCACGCTCGAGCGCGACGCCGACGGCAAATGGCGGGTGGCCGGCTACCTCATGCGCTGATGTCTGATCAGCCTCCCGGTCGCGACGCGGCGGGCGCGCCGCCGGCGCAGACCGCCGCTCTGTCCAAGTTCGCGTGTCCCGCCTGCGGCGGGGAGGCGGTCTGGAATCCGGCCAAGCAAAAGCTCATCTGTCCGTTCTGCGGAACCGAGTCCCCCGCCAGGTTCGATGAAAGCACCGGCGAGATCGTCGAGCACGACCTCGTCGCCGCCTTGCGCGGCATCAGCGACGACGACCGCGGCTGGAAGCGCGCCACGCGACAGGTGCGTTGCCAGAGCTGCAATGCGATCTCGGTATTCGATCCCGCGCGGCAGGCGCAGAACTGCGAGTTCTGCGGCTCGGCGCAACTCGTCGCCTACGCGGAGACGAAACCCGCGTTCAGCCCGGAGAGCGTGCTGCCGTTCGCGATCAGCGAGGCGACCGCGCGCGATCGCATCCGGCAGTGGTACGGCAAGCTGTGGCTCGCGCCCGGCTCGCTCAAGCGGCGCGCGCTCACCGACACCGTCAAGGGGATGTACCTGCCGTACTGGACCTTCGACGCCGCGGTCGACGCCCGCTGGACCGCCGAGGCGGGGCACTATTACTACACGACCGAGACCTACAGCGAAGGCGGGCACACGCGCACGCGGCAGGTGCGTAACGTGCGCTGGGAGCCAGCGGCGGGGTCGTTATCGCATTTCTTCGACGACGATCTGGTTTGCGCCTCGATCGGCGTGCACCCGAACCTGTTGCGTGGCATCGAGCCCTTTCCCACCCAGTCGCTCAAGCGCTACGACGCGGGCTACGTCGCGGGCTGGGTGGTCGAGCGCTACCAGATCGACCTCGTCGCCGCCGCGCAGCGCGCGCGCGACGCCATGGAAGCGAAGATCACGCAGCTGTGCGCGCAACAGGTGCCGGGCGATACGTACCGGAACCTCGTCGTGCACACGTCGTACTCGCGACAGACGTTCAAGCACATCCTGGCACCCGTGTGGCTCATGAGCTACAACTACGGGAAGCGCGCCTTCCAGGTCGTGCAGAACGGCGTGACCGGCGCGATCCAGGGCGAGTACCCGAAGAGCCCGTGGAAGATCGCGCTCATCGTCCTCGTGGTGATCGTGGTCGTGATCCTCGCGATGTCCGGCAACAGCCGGTAGGCCGCCGCGCGACCGGCGCTTCCCGGCCACGACGATGCGCAGCGGTCACCCCCGCGCATCGTCGTGGCGCGGGGTCAGCCTTCGTACTTGAACGACAGCAGGATGCGCGCCCGGAACGCGACGACCTTGCCGTCCTCGACCCTCATGTCGAGCTTGGCGACTTCGGCGATGCGCAGGTCGCGCAACGTCTTGCTGGCGGCGGCCACCGCGTTCTTCGCGGCGTCCTCCCACGAGATCGGGCTGCTGCCGATGACCTCGGTCACGCGATAGACGCCTTCCGCTGCGGATTTCTTGGCCATGTATTTTCTCCTCGGTGGGGTGGGAACCCGAACCGCGGCTGGCGGCGCGGGCCTCGGCCATCTTACGCGCTCGCGCGTTGGGGGGCCACGTGACGCAGGCCAAGCACCATCTCGTGCTCCCCGCGTGCGAGGGCCTCAGGCGTGCCCCATGACCGCGCGCGGCTGGTAGGGCGCTTCGAGCGCCGCCGCGTCGTCGGCACTCACGGTGACATCCAGCGCCTGCACCGCCTGCTCGACTTGCCACGGTTTGCTCGCACCCACGAGGAGCGACGACACGCCGGGACGCTGCAGCAGCCACGCGTAGGCGAGCGTCGCGTTGGGAAGCCCCAGGCGCTGCGCGCGCGCCGTGAGCGCGTCGACGACGTCGAAGTCGGCATCGCGGTAGTAGTATTTCTGCGCCTGCTCGTCGGTGGCGGCGCGCGACTCGCCGCCCCCTTGCACGTCGCCACGCGTGCGGTTGCCGGCAAGGAAACCGCGCGCCAGCGGACTCCACGGCACGATCCCGACGCCGGTATCGCGACAGTACGGAATCATCTCGCGCTCCTCCTCGCGGTAGGCGAGGTTGTAGTGGTTCTGCATCGCGACGAAGCGCGCACCGCCGGCGCGCTCGGCGGCGCGCTGCATCTTTGCGAACTGCCACGTCCACATGCTGGAGGCGCCGAGGTAGCGAACCTTGCCGGCGCGCACGAGACCATCGAGCACGTCCATCGTCTCCTCGACCGGTGTCGCGGTGTCGAAACGATGGATCTGGTAGAGGTCGATGTAGTCCAGACCGAGGCGCTTGAGGCTCGCATCGACCGCATCGACGATGTGCTTGCGCGACAGTCCGCTCACATTGGGCGGGATCGGCGGATTCGGCCCGCGTGCGTTGCCGCCCTGGTAACCCTCCAGCACCGGATGGAACACCTTGGTGGCGACCACGATCTCCTCGCGGCGCGCGAACTCGCGCAACACGCGTCCCGTGATCTCCTCCGAAGCGCCCGCCGAATACATGTCCGCGGTGTCGAAGAAGTTGACGCCGAGCTCGACCGCGCGCCGCACCACCTCGCGCGCCGTGGCCTCGTCGCGAATCCATGGGCGCCACGCCGATGAGCCGAAGGTCATCATGCCGAGTGCGATGCGCGAGACCTTGAGGCCGCTCGCGCCGAGGGTGACGTACTTCATCGGGACTCCTTTCGCGGACTCGTCGCCGGGGCGGCTATGGTAGCGCTCGGCGGGAGATGCAGCAGTCGAATCCTGCAACCACCACATCACCGTCTGGCCCGCCCCGGTAGCCACGTCGTCATCCTCGAAGCGAGCCAATGCGGCATTGACGCGGCGGCTCGATCACCGATTCGGGTACAGTGACGCCGATCGAATCGGAGAACAGGACAAGGCAATGGAGCTCGGGATAGCAGGAAGAACCGCGATCGTCTGCGGCGCGAGTCGAGGCTTGGGCAATGCGATCGCGGTACGCCTCGCGCAGGAGGGCGTGAACCTGGTCCTCGCAGCACGAAGCGCCGACGCGCTGGCGAGCGCAGCTGCGCGTATCCGCGCCGAGTGCCGCGTGCGGGTCGACAGCGTGGCAACGGACCTGTCGGTTGCCGAGGGGCGGCGTACGCTGCTTGCGGCCTGCCCCGATCCCGACATCCTCGTGCACAACGGCGCGTGGCCGGATGAGCACCCGGATTTCCGCGAGTGGTCGCGAGACGATTGGATTCGCGCCATGGACGCGATGATGCTCTCTCCAGTCGAGCTCATCACCGGCGTGGTCGACGGCATGAAGACGCGCGGCTTTGGGCGGATCGTCGCGGTGACGTCGCGCTTCGTCAAGGAGCCGCGCCTGGAGCACATGCTCTCGGTGAGTCCCCGACTGGGGCTCGCCGGATTCCTGAACGGCATCGGGCGCGAATACGTGCGCCATAACGTCACCGCCAACGCGATGCTCACCGGCATCTTCGCCACCGATACGCAGCTGGCGTTCGGGCACGAACTCGCCCGGCGCAGCGACAAGCCTTTCGATGTCGTGTGGAAGGAGCGCGAAGCCACCAACGCTGCCGGCCGCTTCGGTCGTCCGGAGGAGATGGCAGCGCTGTGTGCCTTCCTCTGCTCGGCGCACGCAGGTTTCATTACGGCGCAGAATATCCTCATCGACGGGGGCGGCTATCCCGGCGTTTTCTAGCGAAGCACGGCGTGATCGGAGGGCGTCCTGCGATTGCATCGTGCGCTGCGGGTGAGGTGATTTTGTTCGTTTCGCATATTCAAGCGAAGAGGTGATCATGGTGAAGAAGATCGTGGCGGCATTGGGGTTGGTGGCGCTGATGGCGGGCATGGCGCAGGCGCAGGACTATCCCACGAAGCCAATCAAGCTCATTGCGCCGTTTGCGCCTGGCGGCTCGGTAGACATCGTTGCCCGCATCCTCGCGCAGAAGATGTCGGAGGCGTTCGGTCAGCCGGTCGTCGTCGACAACAAGTCCGGGGCGTCCGGGATGATCGGCGCGGACTACGTCGCCAAGAGCGCGCCGGACGGTTACACACTGCTCGTGAACTCATCGATTCACGTTATCGTTCCGAGCCTGTTCAGCAAGGTGCCATACAACGCACTGGACGATTTCGTGGCGGTCGGGCAGGTCACGGAAGTGCCGATGGTGATGCTTACGGGCGCGCATAGCAAGGCGAAATCGGTCCAGGACGTGATCGCATGGGCCAAGGCGGAGCCCGGGCTTGCCTACGCCAGCGCCGGCAGCGGCTCATCGGCGCATCTCGCGGGCGAGGTCTTCAAGCGGGCTGCCGGAGTCAATTTGACGCACATTCCGTACAAGGGCAGCGGGGCCGCGATGGCAGACGTGATCGGCGGCCAGGTTCCTCTGATGTTCGATGCGCTCACGGCAGCGATGGGCAACATCCAGGCGGGCACGATGCGTGCGCTTGCGGTGTCGTCGCAGAAGCGCTCACCGATCCTGCCCGATGTGCCGACATTCGAGGAACTCAACATGCCACAGATGAACCTGTCGACGTGGCACGGAGTGTGGGCGCCGAAGGGCACACCGCCGGCGATCGTGAAGAAGCTCAATGCCGAAATCGTGCGCATCGTCGCGTTGCCGGACGTGCGCGAAAAGATTCGGGGCTTGGGTGGCATACCGGTGGGCAACACGCCGGCGCAGTTCGACGCCTACGAGCGCGCGGAGCTCGAGAAATGGAGCCGCATCGTCAAGGAATCCGGCGCCAAGGTCGATTGAGGCATTTCACGCCATGACAGTCGTCGTCCTCGGCGCGGGCGTCATCGGAGTGACCGCTGCGTGGTTCCTGCGGGAGGCGGGTCACGACGTTCGCGTGATCGATCGGCGTGAGGACGCTGCGTTGGAATCGAGCTTCGCGAATGCCGGGCAGGTATCCGCGCATCTGGCGGACCCCTGGTCGAACCCCGGCACGCTGCGACAGCTTCCGCGCTGGCTGACGCAGGCGGATGCCCCTCTCGTTTGGCGGCCGCGGGCGAGCGTCGAGCAGTGGCGGTGGCTCGCCCTCTTCCTGCGCGAATGTACCCGCGTACGCTACTCGCGCAACCTTCTGCATCTCGCGAACATCGGACTCTACAGCCGGGAGACGTTGCGCGATCTGCGCCGAGCGACCGGGATCACCTACGATTTTCACGAGGGCGGGATTCTTTTGTTCCAGACCGACGCCGCGGCATTCGAGCAATCGGCCGCTGCGGCGCGACGTCTCGAGGCGCATGGCATCAAACGGCGCGTGGTGAGCCGCGAGGAGTGCGCGAAAATCGAGCCTGCGCTCGCGCATCTGAAGGAAAAGATCGCGGGCGGTATCTTCTCTCCTTACGACGAGACAGGGGATGCGCATCAGTTCGCGCAGGCGCTGGCGCGGCTCGGGGCAGAGCGTGGCATCCGCTTCGATTACGGCGTGACTGCTCGGCGCATCGTCGTCGACGGAGGCGCCGCAAGCGGGGTGGACGTCGAGTACTCCGACGGTCGCCGCGAGGTGCTGCGCGCGGCGCATGTCGTCGTGTGCGCCGGCGCGCAATCGGCGCGCCTTCTTGCTGCCGCCGGCATTCGCGTCCACGTCTATCCGGTCAAGGGTTACTCGATCACGCTGCCAATCATAGACGCGGCCGCCGCTCCTGGCATCGGCATCACGGATGCGGCCGCGAAGGTAGCGTTCTCGCGGCTGGGCGATCGCATCCGCGCGACCAGCACCGCGGAGATCGCGGGCTACGATACGGCACTCGACGCGCGACGTGGGGAAGCGCTGCTGGGTCATGTGCAGCGCCTCTTCCCCGGTGCGAGCGATGGTTCTCGCGTCAAGCATTGGGCGGGCCTGCGCCCGACGACACCCACCAATCTTCCCTACATCGGCAAGACTCGAGTGAAAGGCCTTCTCGTCAACGCCGGTCATGGTACGGTGGGATGGACGCAGTCCTGCGGATCGGGTCGTGCGCTGGCCGAGATTCTCGCGGGGAAGCGCCCATCGGTGGATTTTCCCTTCGTCGGCATTGAGTGAGCAGTAGCGCCGGTCGCGAGCCGACCGAGCCGACGCTCCGCAAGCCGATCACTGCATCGGTGACGCCGCATCAGGGTCGCTCGCGCACCAGCGCGCCGACCGCGTGCAGCAGTTCCTCCGGTGTGTCCGGGTTGATCGAACAATCGGGGCCCAGCAAATGGTGCCGCCCGCGCGTCGCGGCAAGGGAGGCGCGAGCGTGCGCGACGACCGCTGCCGGCGACATCGTCTTGATCTGCGGCTTTGCCGGTAGCCCCCCCAGTACAGCGCGGCCGGTCCGGCGTTCGACCTCCGTGAGCGACGGATTGTCGGCGGTGGTGGCCCAGCTGAACACGCTCACCGGATAGTCGGAAAATTCCTCGAAGAGGATGCCGCCCCCGCACATGTGGACGATGTTGAAAGGGAGCGAGCTTGCCGCGTTGAGAATGCGTTGGTCGTAAGGCCGCTGGAAGCGCCGGAATTCCTGTGCGGTGAGGAGGTTCTTGGTGGCGACATTGGTCGCGTAGAAGATGCCGTCGACACCGTGCTCGACGAGGCGCTTCGTGAAGGTCTCGAGTGTCGCCGCGATGGTGTCGAGTCCGCGCTCGAGTCTTGCAGGATCGTCGCGGGCGAGCGCGAGCACGGCATCGATTCCACCGGGAATCATGAACTGCGCCACCATGAGCGGCGCGAAGACGGTCGCCACGATCGGCACGTCGGGGCCGACCACGGACTTGATCGCACTCATCGCGTCGAGTTGTTCGCCGAGGGCGCCGATAGATGGATCCGCCGGAGGCAGCGTGGCGAGATCGCCCGCCTTGCGCACCGGCAGCTTGGTGATCACCGGCCATTCGGCGCGATCGGGCGCCTGCTGATACTCGAGGCCCCACATCTCGGCGAAGCACTGGTAACGCGACTGGGGCTTCAGGAAGTCCCAGTCGAAGGTGCGGTACAGGCGCAGTGTTTCCTCCGTCAGCGCCTGCGGCGAATTCTCACGGGCGAAGTTGTGCAGCCAGAAACTCAGCGGGACGCGATCCACGGGCTCGCCGCGAATCGCTGCCATGACGCGTTCTCTCTTCTTCATTGAAGATCCTCCTGCGCGTGATCCGCGCTTCCGGGAGCCGAGGATAACCCGACGCGACGTTGCCCTACCGCGCCGGCCGATCCCGTGACGGGATGAACCACAGCCAGATCCCGGTGGCGACGCCGACGGCGACGAGCAGCGCCTTCGCCCACCACAGCGGGACGAACCAGGTGGCCGAAATCAGGATCATCGTGCTCATGAGGGTGAGTGCCACGAGTTTCGTGCGCCACGGAATGCTCCGGTGCCGGCGCCACTCGATGAGCGTGGGCCCGAAGAGCTTCGATTCGACGAGCATGCGATCGAGCTTCGGGGAGGCCCGCGCGAAGCACGCGGCAGCGACGAGCAGGAACGGGGTGGTCGGCAGCACCGGCAGGAAGGCGCCGACGACGCCGAGCGCGGTGGCGATGATGCCGGCGGCGATCAGCAACCAGCGGACTGTAGCCGACGGATGGAGGCTCGGCGGATCGGTGCGAGTGTTATCGGGCATCGTCGCGGCGGGGGAGTGATCCACGCGTGATCGGCGCGCAGCTTGCGGCAGTGTAGCCGCAAGGGGCCGCCCACCCCGCGTGTCGACGGCGCGTCACAGGCTGGCGAGTGCGGCATGCAGGTCGTCCGGGTGCGCAACGAGCGCATCGGCGCCGGCGAGTTCGTCGTGGGAGCCGTAGCCCCAGAGCACGCCGACCGCGAGCGCGCCATTGCAGCGTGCGGCGCGGACGTCGTGCGCGCGATCACCGACCATCACCGCGCTGCCGGCGTCGAGGCCTTGCTCCTGCGCGAGATGCGCGATGAGCGCCGCCTTGTCGTCGAAAGCGCCGGCGAGGTCGGGGCCGTAGAGCGCGACGAAGTGTCCGGTGAAGCCGAAGCGCTCGATGATCCGCCGCGCGTAGACGATGGGCTTGGCGGTGCAAAGGAAGAGCGGTGACGCCTGCGCCAGCGCCGCCAGCGCCGTCGCGATTCCCGGGTAGACGACGTTCTCCTGCCACCCGACCTCCGCGTAGCGCTCTCGATAGAAGGCGATCGCGCGCTCGATCAACATGCGGTCGGTGCTTCCGAGCAAGCGGGAGAACGATTCGCGCAACGGCGGACCCACGCACGCGCGCAGCGTCGCCTCGTCGGCGGCCGTGGCGCCGAGGCGTTCGAGCGCGTAGCCGATGCTGCGCGAGATCCCGGTGTAGTTGTCCGACAGGGTGCCGTCGAGGTCGAGCAGCACGGGGCGCGAGTCTCGCATGCGCTTCATCCTGGGCGCGGCGACGAAAGGATGCGGATTCGGTAGTCGAGGATGGCACCTTCACGGCCGACGTCCCAACGCGCGCAGTAGCGGCGGCTCGCGGCGGGCGGAAACACGCCGCTGCCCTCGGTGACGTCGTCGCGGACGACGGGGGCGATACGCATCCCGCCGTCGACGTAGTAGATCGCAAAGCGCACCGGGCGCGTCGCGACGAAGCGGAAGTCGATCCGCTCGCCGGCAGCGATTTCCCCGCACTCCTCGTGGAATTCGTAGGGTGCGATTTCCCGGCCTTCGACGGCGAGCGGTGTGGCGACGGTGAGCGTGGTCGGCGCACAGCCGCCGAGCGCAAGCGCGCCGAGCGCGAGCGACAGCCCACCGAGCCACGCACCTCGTGCGGCAGGCGATCGAATCTCGGGTGTCGGAACGACGCGCGGTATCGGCATCGTCCGCGCGGGCGACCACGCGCTGCCGCTCACGCGCTGCGCTCGCGACGCAGGTGATGGTTGCGGCGCAGCGTTCGCCAATCTTCGGCGAGCATCGCGTAGCGCTCGTGGTCACGCCAGCGGCCGGCGATCTTCACGTAGCGCCGCGAGTAGCCCTCACGCGTGAAGCCGACGCGCTGCGCGAGAGCGAGCGAGCGCGCGTTGGTAGGCTGGATGTTGACCTCGACACGATGCAGCGCGAGTTCGCGGAAGGCGACGTCGAGGGCGAGCGCCATCCCTTCGGTCATGTAGCCCTGACCGGCAAAAGGCGCGAAGCCGAAGTAGCCCAGGTACGCGCTGCAAAATGCGCCGTGCACGATCTCCGAGAAGTTGAATACACCGACGAGCGCATGGTCGTCCCGGCGCACGACGAGGAAGCCCGCATGGGCGGTCGAGCGCCGGTCGCCGTAGCGCGCGACGAAGGCCGCGAAGCGAGCGGGGGTATCGGGCGGGCGCGTCCAGGGTCCGTGCAACGTGCGGCTCGCCTGCGTCGCGGCGAGAAACGCGCGCGCATCGGCCAGCCGCGGCGGACGCAGATACACGCGCGCTCCAACGATCGCCGGCTGCGGGCGGGTAGGCATAATGTTATGATTTTACGTGAGGGAAGGCGGGCGATGGCAGCGTGGGTCGAGGGACGGGTCACGGGACGGCGGCAGTGGACGCACGATCTGTACTCGTTGTACGTGGACGCCCCCGAGGTCACGTTCATCGCGGGGCAGTTCGCGCGCCTCGCGTTGCCGGGCGAGCCCGGCGCTGCAGAGGCGATGATCGGCCGTCCCTATTCATTCGTGAATCCCCCGCATGCGAGCCCGCACGAGTTCTATTTCATCGTCGTCGCCGACGGACCGCTGTCGCCGCGGCTCGCGGCCCTCGATGCGGGCTCGTCGATCTGGCTCGGCGCGCGCGCGAATGGATTCTTCTCGGCGTCGGAAGTGCCGCCCACCGACGTGCTGTGGTGCCTCGCGACCGGCACCGGCATCGGGCCGTTCCTGTCGATGCTGCGTGCCCCTGACACCTGGCTTCGCTTTCCGCGCGTGGTGCTCGTGCACGCCGTCCGGCGCGCCGTCGAACTCACCTACCGCGATGCGATCGCCGGAATCGCCGCCGAGCGCGGCGAGGCTTTCCGTTACGTCCCGATGGTGAGCCGCGAGGCGCACCCCGAGGCGCTCGCCGGTCGCATCCCGGCCGCCATCGACGACGGCCGGCTGGAAGCGCGCGCCGGTCTCGCGCTGACGGCCGGCAACGCGCACGCGATGCTCTGCGGCAATCCGGCGATGGTCGAGGATACGCAGAAAGCGCTCGCGCAGCGCGGCATGCGGCGGCATCGTCGGCGCGAGCCCGGGCACGTGACCGTCGAGACCTACTGGTAGCGGGCCGGGAACGACATGCATCGGGGGGTCGACTCGCGCGAGGCATGGCAGCGGCTCGCGATCGGCGTCGCGCTGTCGACGATCGGCGGCGTGGGCATGTGGTCGGTGGTCGTCGCGCTGCCTGCCGTGCAGGCCGAGTTCGGCGTCGCGCGCGGCGGCGCTTCGCTGCCGTACACGCTGACGATGATCGGCTTCGGCTTCGGCAGCATCGCGATGGGGAAGCTCTCGGATCGCTACGGGGTCGTGCTGCCGGTCGTCGGCAGCGCGATCCTGCTGTGCCTCGGCTACCTCGCCGCCGCCGCGGCGCCGGGCATCGGCGGGTATACGGCGGCGCAGGGGCTCGTCATCGGTGTCGCCGCGTCGGCGACCTTCGCCCCACTCATGGCCTATGTGTCGCTCTGGTTCGCGAAGCGGCGCGGCATCGCGATCGCCATCTTCGCGAGCGGCAACTACATCGCCGGCGCGTTCTGGCCACCCATCGTCGCGCATTTCATCGCCACCTCGGGATGGCGGGCGACGTACGTGGGCATCGGCGTCTTCGTCCTCCTGACGATGATTCCGTTGGCGCTGTACCTGCGCGGCCCGGTTCCGCATTCCGACGCCGCCGATGCGCTGGTGCCGCCGGTGGGGACGCCGGCGACTCTCGGCTTGACGCCGCGGTCGCTGCAGGCGCTGCTGCTCATCGCCGGCGTCGCCTGCTGCGTGGCGATGTCGATGCCGCAGGTGCACCTCGTCGCCTATTGCAGCGACCTCGGCTACGGCCCGGCGCGCGGCGCCGAGATGCTCTCGCTGATGCTCGCCTGCGGCATCGTGAGCCGCCTCGTCTTCGGCGTCGTCTGCGACCGCATCGGCGGCTTGCGCACGCTCATCATCAGCTCGACGCTGCAGGGCGTGTCGCTCCTCTTCTTCCTGCCGTTCGACGGCCTCGTCTCGCTGTACGTGATCTCGGCGCTGTTCGGCCTCGCGCAGGGCGGCATCGTGCCGACCTACGCGATCGTCATCCGCGAGTACTTTCCGGCGCGCGAGGCGGGGGTTCGCGTGAGCGCGGTGATCACCGCGACGCTCTTCGGAATGGCGCTCGGTGGCTACGGATCGGGCGTGATCTTCGACGTCACCGGGTCGTACAAGGCGGCCTTCGTGAACGGGCTCCTGTGGAATGCGCTCAACGTGTCGATCGCCTTCTTCCTGCTGCGGCGATCGCTGCCGCGGCGCGCGCAGGCGCTCGCATGAGGATCGCAGCCATTCGCGGCCGGGAGTCTCGCCGGCCGCGGTCCGCCCGGAGGGTCATCCCGTGACCAACGCCAAGAATCGTCGCCCGAGGGAGCCGCGCCAACGCGCCGCACCTGCCCCCGTCGCCGAATCGGCGCTTGCCGGCGCTGCGCGCCAGGTTCGCGCCTGGTCCGATTCCGTGCTGGGTATTGCCGGCGCCGCCGCCGATGTTTCGCTCGGCGCGGCAAAGGCGATCCTCGTCAAGCCCGGGCAGCGCGCGGGACTCGCCAAGGCCGGCAGCGCGCTGCGGACGCTGCGTGAGGGCGCCGGATTGTCGCTGAGTGAACTCGGTCACGCGGTGGACCTGTCCGATCCCGCGTTGCTCGAACTCGTCGAGAACGGCAAGGTGGCGCTGCCCTTCGAGATCGTGCTGCGCCTTGCCGCCGTGCTCGGTCGCAACGATCCGATCTCGTTCGTCATGCGCTTCACGCGCACCTGGAATCCGCAGGTATGGGCGACGCTCGAAGGTCTTGGCATCGGCCGTCTCGCGGTGCAGGCCGGGCGCGAACGCGAATTCGCGAATCTCTACCGCGCGAGCGATGCTGCACGCCGACTCGACGACGCGCAGTTCGCCGCCGTGCTCGCGTTCACGCAGAGCGCCTTCGACCTCGCGATGACGCTGCACGCCGATCGCGAGCGCGCTGCACGGGGTGCCAAGCACGGCGCCGGCGAACCGAAGGTCGCGCCGCGGCCACGGCGCTAGGCCTGACGACGAGCGCGTCAGGCCGCGAGCGTACGCGTCACCACTTCGCTCACGTCGGGTGACAGTGCCGGTGCTGCGGCGATGCGTTGCAGCGCCGCTTGCATGTCCGCCGCACGTTGCGGCGGGAATCGCTTCCACAGGTTGAAGGCACCGGCGACCGTCGCCGCCAACTGCGGATTGGTCGCGTCGAGGGCGAGCACCTCCTCGGCGGCGAACGCGTAGCCCGCGCCGTCGGCAGCGTTGAAGCGATGGAAGTTACGCAGCGTGAACGCGCCCACCAGCGAGCGCACCCGGTTCGGGTTGCGCGCGTTGAAGCGTGGATGCGCGAGGAGCTTGCGCACGCGGTCGAGGGCGTCCGCGCGGTCGGCGGTCGCCTCGAGCGCGAACCATTTGTCGAGGACGAGCGGCTCGTCACGCCAGCGCGCCTCGAAGTGTGCGAAGAGCCGGTCGCGCTCGGGCGATCCGCTGTCGCGCAGCGCGGTGAGCGCGGCGATCGAGTCGGTCATGTTGTCGGCGCCGTCGTAGTGCGCGGCGGCAAGTGCGCGGGCGGCGGAGTCATCGATCGCGCCGAGATAGCGCAGGCACACGCCGGCGAGCTTGCGCGTTCCGATCTGATCGCGGCTCGGCGCATAGGCACCGTGGACGCGGCGCTGTGCGTACGTTGTCTCGAACGACGTGCGCAACTCGACGGCGAGGGCGTTCACGAGGAACGTGCGCGCGGCGACGACCGCATCGACGTCGATGATGGGCTCCAGCGCGGCGACATACGCGGCATCGGGTGGCGTGAGCGCCAGCGCGAGCAGCGCCGGATCGCTCGCCCGATCCGACAGCAGCGCACCGATGATCGCGCGCAGCGTCGCCGGAAGCGCGAGTGGCCGGCCGGTGCGGCGATGGCGCACGAGAGCGAGGATCGCCTCGGCGAAACTGCGCTGCGCCGCGTCCCAGCGAGCGACGGCATCGCTGTCGTGCGCGGCGAGGAAGGCGAGTTGGTCGGCCGTGTACGGAAAGTCGACCTTGACCGGCGCCGAGAAGCCGCGCAGCAGCGATGGCACCGGTGGCGCCTCGATGCCGCCGAAGGTGAAGGTCTGGCGTGGCGCGACGATGTCGAGTACGCGGGTGGTGCCCACCGGCGCCGCCTCGTCCGCGAGACGCAGCGGGATGTCGCGTCCATCGGCACCGACGAGACCGACCGCGAACGGGATGTGGAACGGCAGCTTCTCCGGCTGGCCGGGAGTCGGCGTCGTGTGCTGGGCGATCTCGAGCGTGTACGCCTTCGCCTGCGGATCGTGGCTGCCGCGCACGGTCAATTCCGGCGTGCCGGCCTGCGCATACCAGCGCTTGAACTGGCGCAGGTCGACGCCGGAGGCGTCGGCCATCGCCTGCACGAAGTCGTCGCAGGTCACCGCCTGCCCGTCGTGGCGCTCGAAGTAGAGGTCCATGCCGCGACGGAAGCGCGCCGGCCCGAGCAGCGTGTGCTGCATGCGGATGATCTCGGCGCCCTTTTCGTACACCGTCGTCGTGTAGAAGTTGTTGATCTCGACGTATTCGTCCGGACGTACGTTGTGCGCCATCGGCCCCGCATCCTCGGGGAACTGCTCGCGGCGCAGGTATTCGACGGCGGCGATGCGCTCGACGGCGCGCGAATTCTGGTCGCTGCTGAACTCCTGGTCGCGAAAGACGGTGAGCCCTTCCTTGAGCGAGAGCTGGAACCAGTCGCGACAGGTCACGCGATTGCCGGTCCAGTTGTGGAAGTACTCGTGACCGATGACGCCTTCGATCGCCGCGTAATCGTCGTCGGTCGCGGTTGCGGGGTCGGCGAGGACCAGGCGGCTGTTGAAGATGTTGAGGCCCTTGTTCTCCATCGCGCCCATGTTGAAGTCGTCGGCGCAGAAGATCATGAAGCGGTCGAGGTCGTACTCGCGCCCGAAGCGCTCCTCGTCCCAGCGGAACGCGTGCTTGAGCGAGTCCATCGCGTGCCGGCAGCGCGGCAGGTTGGCGGGCGTCGAGTAGATGGCGAGGGCGACTTTCCGGCCCGACGCCGTCGTGAAGCTATCCTCGAGCGCCGCCAGATCGCCGGCGACGGCCGCGAAGAGATACGACGGCTTCGGAAAGGGATCGCGCCACGTCGCGTAATGGCGACCCTCGGGGAGCGCCCCTTGCGCCACGAGATTGCCGTTCGACAGCAACACGGGGAACGCCCGGCGATCGGCGCGCAGCGTCACGGTGTAGCGCGCGAGGACGTCGGGTCGATCGGGAAAATACGTGATGCGGCGGAATCCCTCGGGCTCGCATTGCGTGCAGAACACGTCCGACGAGATGTACAGGCCTTCGAGCGAGGCGTTGCGTGACGGTGCGCTGCGCGAGCGCACGGTGAGCCGGCCGGCAACCGGTGGATTGGCGACGGTAAGCGACTCGGGGGTCAGGGTGTAGCGGTCGCGCGGGAGCGGGATGCCGTCGAGATCGACCTCGACCTCGTCCTGCTGCTCGCCGTCGAGCACCAGCGGGGCGTCGCGGTCGGCCGCGGACGCTGCCGGATTGCGCCGGAACGCAAGGTCGGCGCTGACGCGCGTCGCGTCGGGGACGAGGTCGAGCGTGAGGTCGATCTCGTCGACCAGGAACGCCGGCGGCCGGTAGTCCTCGCGCCGCTTGATCGCGACGCTGCCGTCCCGGGGCAGCATGGCGCGGCCGTCCCTCGCCTACTTCACGTCGAGGAGTTCGACGTCGAAGACGAGCGTGGCATTGGGTGGGATCACGCCACCCGCGCCGCGCGCACCGTAGCCCAGGTCGGGAGGGATGATGAGGGTCCGCTGGCCGCCGACCTTCATCCCGGCCACTCCGTCGTCCCAGCCCTTGATGACGCGGCCACCGCCCAGAGGAAACGAGAACGGCTGGCCGCGATCGCGCGAACTGTCGAATTTCTGACCCTTTCCCTCTGGCTTGGCCGCATCGTAGAGCCAACCGGTGTAGTGCACCACGACCGCCTTGCCGCTCGTGGCTTCAGCGCCAGTTCCTTGTTTCACATCGATTTTTTGCAACGCATTGGTCATGGCATCGATCTTGCTCTGGGTTGGGGTGGCAACGGGCTTCGCTGACGCTTGCGCGTGGGCAGGTCCGTTCGTGATCGACAAGGCAACGGCGAGGGCCGCTGCCGGAACGAGGAGGCGCCGCGCGCGGCGCAGGTTGTCGCGATACGCGATGAGGGATCCGGACATGGGAAGCGGAAAGTGTCGCCGGCGAGGCGACCGGGACGACACGCGAATCGAAGAAGCTTGCGATTGTAGCCGACGACTTCGCGTTTTTGCGCAGTTCGCGCTTTTGGACTATAAACACCGGTTCTCCCGCCGGGTTCGCGTCGCTGCAGTGCTCTGTCGCACGGCGGTTCGCAACGCATGAAGAGGATATGTTCGGATTCCTGACATCGAGCGCGCGGGAGATCGCCGATCCACTCGTTTCTCCCAAGGTTGTCGCGGCCTGGCTGCGCCAGTTGCCGGCGCTCGACGTCATCGGTCGCCAGCAGCACGTGATGGGCGCCCTCGAGGCGATGCGCCAATCGCGGCGCCCGGTGGACGCCGCGCGCGCGCAGGCGGTGCAGTACCTCGACGCGGCCCTCGGCACCGACCGCCGGCAGCTCATCAAGCAATACGTCGAGAACTACGCCACCGGGCCCAAGCTCGCCGAGCGCATCTGGCAGGCGATCTACGACCTGTCGCAGGGCTTCATGTTCGCCTACCAGACGACGCTGGAGGTCGCGCTGCAGGCACCGCGGCATCCGCGCTGGGCGGGCGTGCCGCCGATCCTGTTCGCGCGTCTCCTGCACTATTACGCGACCGATGCCAAGCTGCGCGTGTTCCGCTTCGAGCGCTGGATTCCCGCCAAGTGGATCGACCTGCATCGCACCTACTTGCGCGCGAGCGAACTTGGTTTCGATCGCATCCCCGCCGTCCTCACCGGTTCCGGGCCGCACGCCACACAGTGGACCGCCGAGCAGGAGTACGTGTACGCGCTCCTCGTGCATCAGCTCAGTACCGGCAACATGACGCCCCCCGAACTCGATTGGGCGATGTCGCAGTTGCGGGCCTGGAGCCGGCGGCTCGCCCTCGACGCGGTGCCGCGCACGCCGGAGGGATTCTTCGTCGATGTCGCCGGCAAGACCGGTCTCGGCCGACGCACCGGCAACGATAGCGGCTCGATGCTGCGCTACCTCGACACGACGCCGCTCGCGCAGGCACTGGCACGGGCGATCGCGGCGCTGCGGCAGGCCGAGATGAGCGATCGCGGGCCGGCGGCGGCCATCAACGAGTCGCGCATCGCGATTCTCGACAAGGTCGCACCGTCGATCGCACCCAATCTCCATGCCGACATGCGGCGCGATCCGCGCGTCGCCTGCACGGTTGCAGCGAAGGTCCGCATCGGGCTGCCGCGTATCTGCCACGAGCTTACGCAAGACGACGGTGCCGCCGAGGCCGCGTCGAGCACCGAGGAGATCGAGGTATTCGCCGTCCCCAATACCGGGGGGCGCCGCCGCGTTCCCGACGAGCACGATTCGCTTGCCGCATCGCTGTCGTCGTTTTCCGATCCGATGTGGCAGGTCAAGGACCGCAGCATCGCCGGCTTGCGCATCGCGGCGTCGGGCGGCATCGGACAGGCGCTCACGCTGGGCGCGCTCGTCGCGGTGCGACAGTCCGATCTCACCGACTGGGTGGTGGGGGTGGTGCGCCGGCTCAACAAGATGAGCAACGACGAGGTCGAGGCCGGAATGTCGATCATCGCCGATCGCCTGGTTCCGGTCATGCTGCACGCCGTGCGTCAGGCCAGCGACGACAGTGGCTTCGTCGTCGACGGCATCGAGGTCTCGACCTTGGGTGCGCGCTTCCACGGCTTGTACCTGCCGCCGCCGTCGCGCCCCGACAAGCCGCTTACCGTGAAGACGCTGATCGTCCCCACGCAGGAGTACGCCGAGGGAAGGCGCGTGATCCTCACCACGGGCCGCTCGATCTACACCCTGGCGCTACGCAACCTGGTCGAGCAACGTGCCGATTGGAGTTGGGCGGCGATACAGATCGTCGAGAAGAAGCCGCGGCTGTAGCGGGGTGGAAGGTTCTCGCGCCGAGGTCGGCCGTTGCGACCGGGCCCCGCGCTACGCAAGTCCGCCAAGGATCGCCGGACTCGCCGAGGTCCCGATCCGATTCGCACCCGCCGCCAGCATCGCTTCGACGTCGGCGAGGGTGCGGATGCCGCCCGAGGCCTTGACGCCGAAATCCACGCCGACCTCCGCGCGCAGGAGGCGCACGTCGGCGACGCTGGCACCCCCCGCGGGGTGGAAACCGGTCGAGGTCTTCACGAAGGCGGCGCCCGATTCGCGCACCAGGCGGCAGGCGAGGCGCTTCTCGTCGCCGGTGATGACGGCGGTTTCCAGGATCACCTTCACGGGTGCGGCGCCGGCGGCGCGCACGATCGCCGCGAGGTCGGCGGCAAAGCCGCGCGCATCGCCGCCGCGCAGCGCGCCGAACGCCGCCACCATGTCGATTTCGCCGGCGCCGTCGTCGATCGCGCGCCGTGTCGCCTCGGCCTTCACCGCCGTCACGTCGCAACCGTGCGGGAAGCCCACGACGCTCGCGACGACGGCGTCGCAGCCGGCGAGCTCCGCTCGCGCGCGTCGTACCCACCACGGCTGCACGCAGTAGCAGCCGATGCGCCATTCGCGCACGATCGCGGCACCGGCAACGATGTCGGCCGCGGTCGCCTCGGGCTTCAACACCGAATGGTCGAGAAGCGGCGCGAGATCGTTGCGCTTCATTGGCTGCCTCCAGCGGCCTTGCGCGCGCGTTCGATGCGTGCCGCGAGCGAGGCGTCGAGCTTCGCCGCATCGTCGAACTCGGGCGTGGTATCGGGAACGCCGCGGTAGTCGACCACGAGGGTTGGCGTCCCCGGATCCTTCGGCAGGAAACGCCATTCGGTTTGCGGCAGGTCGGCAAAGCGCGGGCGCGGCAGGCGCACGATCACGGAACGATCGATGCCCGTTTCGGGCGCCAGCGGCTCGCCACGGTGCGTGAAAGGATCCATCCCGGTGACGGCAACCGACCGATAGCGCGCGGGATCGGCATCCACCCGGACGACGACGAGGGTGCTCGCCTCGTCCTTCCCGCGCAGCACGCCCCAGGCCATGGCGACCCCGTGGCCGGCGTAGGCGTCGAGCGCGCCGTGCACGTCCACGCGCGGTTGCGCGAATGCGGCGGGCGCCACGACCGAGACCGCGCCGGCGAGCACCAGCGCGCAGGCGAGCGACCGGCGAAGCGGCGAGACGGGAAGCTTCATGGTGCATCTCCTTCGGGAGCGTCGTTCACCAGCGTGCCGGCATCGCGAACGACGCGCACGGCCACCGGCGCGCCGGGCGCGTAGGCATCGCCACCGCCGCGACTGTGCCGCACGACCTGCAGCGTGACGCCGGCGCAGGCGACGGTGTATTCGACCTTCTCGCCGAGGAAGGTCCGGGTGAGGACCGTGCCGACGAGCGCATCGCTGGCGGCCTCCCGATCGGACAGGTCGATGGCTTCCGGACGCAGGACCAGCAGGCAGCGCGTGCCCGCCGCCGGCGCCCGACCGTGCAGCGCGACCTGCAGCGTCCGACCGAGTGCCTCGACGTCGGCATGGCGATCGCCGACGGCACCGACACGCGCGGCGATGAGGTTCGCGCGGCCGATGAATTCGGCGACGAAGCGCGTGCGCGGCGCGTGATAGAGCGCTTCAGCCGTGCCGATCTCGACGATGCTGCCGCGATTCATCACTGCGATGCGATCGGACACGGCCATCGCCTCTTCCTGATCGTGCGTGACGTAGATCGCGGTGATCGCGAGGCGCTTTTGCAGGGCGCGGATCTCGTCGCGCATCTGCACGCGCAGCCGGGCATCGAGGTTGGACAGGGGCTCGTCGAAGAGCAGCACCCGCGGACGGATCACGATCGCTCGGGCGAGCGCCACCCGCTGCTGCTCGCCGCCGGACATCTGCGCCGGAAACTGCCGCTCGTAGCCCGCGAGGCCCACGAGTTGCAGCACGTCGCCGACGGCGCGGGTGATCTCGCTGCCGGGTTGTCCTCGCACCGCGAGTCCATAGGCGACGTTGTCGAAGACCGACAGATGCGGAAACAGCGCGTAGTTCTGGAAGACGAAGCCGATGCCGCGCTGGTTGACCGGCAGGTGCGTCACGTCCTGGCTGCCGAAGGCGATGCGGCCTTCGTCGGGATTCTCGAAGCCGGCGATCATGCGCAGCGTGGTCGTCTTGCCGCAACCCGAGGGGCCGAGCAGCGTCAGGAACTCGCCGGGCGCCACGTCGAGCGACACGTCGCGCGCGGCATGGACGACGCCCTTGACCGCGTGGGTGAAGCGCTTGGAGACGCGCGTGACGGCGACGCCGATCGCCTCGGCGTGCGTGGCGCCGGCGTTCATGCGACCACGCCGCGCGTCATCGCGCCTCGCGCCGTGGCGTCCTTGCGGGCGGCGCGCCGGTTCATGCTGCGAGCAATCCGGTGACCGGCTTCGAGCCTGGCGTGCGCAGGCGCCGCAGCACCTGGCCGATGACCCCGATCACGACGAAGACGATGATCACCACCACTACGGAGAACGCCGCCGCCATCCCGAGCCGCAACTCGGTCATGTTCTCGAGGATGCGCACGGTGACGAGCGTCCACGAGATCGAGACCAGGAAGATGGTGGCGCTGATCGCCGTCATCGAGCGGATGAACATCACGCCGAGCGCCGCGAAGAAGGCGGGCAGCACGAGCGGCAGCGTGATGCGGCGGAAGGTGGTACCCGTCCCGGCACCCAGGCTGTGCGACGCCTCCTCGAGACTGGGATCGACCTGCTGCAGGAGCGCCATCGTGGTGCGGATCCCGGTCGGGCCGTAGCGGAACACGTAGCAGGCGACGAGGATCAATGCGGTGCCGGTCAGGACGATCGGCGGATCGTTGAAGGCGATGAGATAGGCGATGCCGACGATCGTGCCCGGCAGTGCATAGTGGATCATCGACACGATCTCCAGCGTCGTGCGCCCGAGGAAGCGGCGGCGGGTCACGAGGTACCCCATCACCACGCCGTAGAGCCCGCCCAGGGGGGTGGCGAAGGCGGCGATCACCAGCGTGTCGAAGAGCACGCGCAGACCCTCGGTGAATACCGCCCGGTAGTGCTCGAAGGTGAGGGCGTCGTTGGCGCCAAAGGCCTTCACGAGCGATGCGTACACGAGGAGCGCGTACAGGTAGACGATGAAGAGCGTGACGGCGACGCACGCGGCCACCAGTACCACGCGCGCCGCCGGCGACACGCTGTCGAACGGCGCCTGGCCCGCGCCCTTGCCGGTCACCGTGACGTAGGAGCGGCGCGCAACCCAGAAGCGCTGCGCGAGGAACACGGCCAGCGCCGGCACGAGCAGCACCAGCGACAGCGCGGCGCCGCCGCTCAGGTCGAAGAGCCCGGTGATCTGCAGGTACGCCTGCGTGGGCAGCACCGGAAACTGGTTGCCGGCGAGGATGAGCGGCGTCGCGAAGTCGGCGAGCGACGCGGCGAAGAGGAGCAGGAATGCGTTGGCGAGCCCCGGCGTGCACAAGGGCAGCGTGACGGTGCGGAATACGCGTGCGCGCGAGGCGCCGAGCGACAGCGCCATGCCTTCGATGTTGGAGTCGATCGCGGCGAGCATCGGTCGCAGCGTGAGGTAGGCAATGGGGAAGTAGGTGAGCGTTTCCGCGGTCATCGTGCTGGTGAGCCCGTACACGCTGGCGCCGCGAATGCCGAGGAGGTCGTAGGTGATGAGGCCGCGCGGTCCGAACGAGAAGATGTAGCCGATGGCGGTGGTGAAGGGAGGCGAGACGAGCGGCAGCAGTACGGCGATGTCGATCGCGCGCACGACGGCGGGTGCCAGGCGACAGCGCGTGGCAGCGAAGGCGAACACGAATCCCAGAATGGTGCCACCGACGCCGACGAGCGTGCCGAGCCACAGGCTGTTGCGAAAGGCGGCGACCTGGTTGCGGTCGGTCAGGACCTTGGCGATCGCCGCGAACGTGAACTGGCCCTGGTCGACGAAGACCCGGGCGATGAGCGCCGCGAGCGGATAGAGGATGAAGAAGGCGAGGAGGACCCACAGCAGCGCGAGAGCGACGGCAAATGCGGGCTCGGCGCGCAGGCGCGCGCCGAACCCCGGCCTCGCGGCCGCTGCGGCAACCATTCCCGCGGCCTACGGGAGGATCTCGGCGACCCAGCGATCGACCATCTTCTTGCGATTCGCCCCCGCGTAGGCGTCGTCGATCGGAAAGATCTTGGCATCCTTCAGGACGGCGGCGAGGCTGGGCTCGATCTGCACGTCGGGTGACGCCGGCACGAAGTTGATCTTGTGCTTGGCGAAGAGGCCTTGCATCTGCGCCGAGGTCGCCCAGTCGATGAGCTTCTTGGCGGTATCGGGGTTCTTGGCGCCCTTGATGAGCGCGATCGCCTCCGCCGAGGTGCCGATGCCTTCCTTCGGAAAGCTGATCGATACGTCGTAGCCCTTCGCCTTGGTGTCGAGCGCATCGACGATGAAGAAGATGCCGCCGCCGGCCTGACCGAGTCCCACGGGCAGCGTGCCGCCGCCGCCGCTCTTGGTGTAGAGCTGGACGTTGGGACGCAGTTTCTTCATGTAGGCGAAGGCCTTGTCGGCGTCGCGGCCGTTGACCTCGAGGATGCTGAAGATGCGGGTGACCGCGGTACCCGAGGTGCGGGCGTCGGCCATCTGCAACCCGTTCTTGTAGGCGGGGTCGAGCAGGTCCTGCCAGGACGCCGGCGGCTTCAGCTTGTTCTCGGCGAGGAACTTGTTGTTGGTCATGAACACCAGCGGATCGTCGGCGATCGCCGTCCACTGCCCGTCGGCGTGGCGGAAGCGCGCCGGGAGCTTGGCGAACGATGGCGACTTGTACGGCTCGAAGACACCTTCGTTGATGCCTGCCGCGAAGGTCTCCACGGGCCCGCCGAAGAGTACGTCGATCTTGGGATTGTTCTTCTCGGCGATCACTCGCGCCAGCGCCTCGCCCGAGGAGAAGCGAACGAAGTTGACCTTGATGCCGGTCGCCTTCTCGAATTCCTCGAACATGGGTTTCGCCCAGTTCTCGGGCCAGATCGAATACACGTTGACTTCGGCGGCGCGCGCGCCGGGAGCCATGACCAGCGCGGCCAGCGCGAAGCCCGCCACGACGCGGGTGATGGCGTGCAACGAGGTGCGGATCGACATCGAGGTTCCTCCTGGAAGGCTCGCGCCGGAGCCGTGGCGTCTTCGAGCGGGCGCGCTACGGCGATCGCGAGTGCGCGTAGTGTAGCGCCCGCGCAGCGCCACGGCGACCTTGCGGCTAGTCGACCGGGCGGAATTCGAGCCGCAGTTCCCGCTGGAAGAGGTCGGCGCGATCGGGCCGTGGCAGCGGCGACGACTTCATGATCCCCCGCTGCACCGCGTCGTCGTAGGCACGGTTGCCGCTCGACTTGCGCAGCGTCGCCTGCAGGATTTCGCCGGTGGGCAGTTGCACGACGTCGAAGATCGCGGTGGGGTTGCCCGCGAGGTCGGGCGGCACGATCACGTTGCCCTTGACCTTGGCCTGGATGCGGCGAATCCAGTCGGCCTCGGCCTTCGAGCGAGCGGCTCCCGCCGCGGCCTGCTGCGCCTGCCGCTCGGCCTGCTCGCGCGCCGCCTGCTCGCGCAACTGCTTCTCGCGATCCGCCTGCGCGCGCAGCGCGGCGAGTTCCTGCTGCTGGCGCCGCTCGCGTTCCTTGGCCTCGGCCTGCTGCTTCTCGAGTTCCTTCTGCTTCTCCACCGCCTTCCGCTGCTCGTCGGCCTTGCGCTTGTCCTCGGCGAGCTTCGCCTGCTCGCGCGCGATGCGCTCCTGTTCGAGCTTGCGCTGGCGCTCGTCCTGCTCCTTGCGTTCGCGTTCCTGCTTCGCCTTGAGCGCGATGTCGGCCGCACGCTGATCGGGCTTCTCGGCGACGGGCTCGGGCGGCTTGGGCGCCGGCGGTGGCACGGGCTCCGGCTTGGGCTCCACCTTCGGCGGGGGCGGCGGCGTCGGCGTCGGCTGCGGGGCCTTCACCGGCGGCGCATAGAGCTCCACCGAGACCGCCTCGGGCGGGCGCCGCTGCCACTGGACCGAGAAGACGAGGACCGCGACGAAGGCGAGTTGCACCGCCACCGCGAGGATGAATGCCCAGCCCTTGCCCTTGACGCCGCGCGGCTTGCGGGGTCGCTCCCGGCGATCGATCGAGGCGCTGACCATGCGCGTGCGGCGTCCGGGCGCGGCGCTACTTCGCTGCGGGACGCGCGAGGAGGCCCACGCGCTTCACGCCCGCGCGCTGCAGGCCGTCGACGATCGCGATCACGTCCTCGTAGCGCGCATCCTTGCTGGCGGCGATGACGACCGGCTGCGACGTGTCGCGCTGCTTGCCGAGCACCACGGCGATGAGGTCGTCGAGCGTGCCGCGCTTGGTCTCTCCGGTGCGCGCATCGCGCAGCGTCAGTGCACTCTTCCCGGTCAGTGAGATCTCGAGCGGCTGCTCGGGGACCTTCGGCGCGCCGCCGATCGACGGCAACTCGATCTCGCCGGGGGTGATGAGCGGCGCCGTCACCATGAAGATGACGAGCAGCACCAGCATCACGTCGATGTACGGCACGACGTTGATCTGATTGATCGACTTGCGTTGGCGTCGCATGGGGCCTCGGCTCTGGTCGCTCGCGGGTGGTCGCTTCAGCCCTGCCGCTGCAGGATGTTCGAGAACTCCTCGATGAAGGTCTCGTAGCGCGTGGCGAGCCGGTCGACGTCGTGCGTGTAGCGGTTGTACGCGACGACCGCGGGGATCGCCGCGAAGAGGCCGATCGCGGTGGCGACCAGCGCCTCGGCGATGCCGGGAGCGACGTTGGCGAGCGTCGCCTGCGTGACGTTGGCGAGGCCGCGGAAGGCATTCATGATTCCCCACACGGTCCCGAAGAGTCCGATGTACGGCGAGACCGAGCCGACGGTGGCGAGTCCCGACAGTCCCGCTTCGAGGGCGTCGATCTCGCGCTGGTACGCCGCGCGCATCGCGCGCCGCGCCGAGTCGAGCGTCACCGCCGACGTGCTTCCCTGCTTGCGGTGCTTGGCGTATTCGCGAAACCCGGCGGTGAAGATGTGCTCGACGCCGCTGCCGGTGCGCGCCTGCTGCGTGCGCTGGTAGAGCTCGGCGAGGTCGCCGCCTTTCCAGAATGCATCCTCGAAGCGATCGGTATCGGTCGCCGCGCGCCGGAGCTGGAAGAGCTTGAGGAAGATCTGCCACCACGACCACAGCGAGAGGGCGGCGAGCAGCGCCATCACGGCCTGCACGACCACCGAGGCGTGCAGCATCAGCGTGACGAACGACAGGTCGGTGTGGACGTTCAAGCGGAGGTCTCCAGGCGGTGCATGAGGGGTTCGGGGATCCGGGTCGGGCGCCAGCGGGTCGTGTCGATGCAGGCGAGGGTCACCAGCGCTGTGGTGAGCATCGCCTCGTCGCGCAGCACGTGCTGGCGCAGGACGAGCCTGGCGGCGCCGCGGTCGACGACTTCGACCGTGGCCGCCAGCGCATCGTTCAGTCGGGCGGGGGCACGGTAGTCGATTTCGCAGCGCTGCACGACGAAGGCCACCCCATGCTCGCGCTCGAAGCGGGCGAGCGGCAGGCCGAGCGCGGCGAGCCACTCGGTGCGCGCGCGCTCCATGAACTTGAGGTAATTCGCGTAGTAGACGACGCCGGCGGCGTCGGTGTCCTCGTAATAAACGCGAACGGGAAACGAAAAGGGTGGCGCGGCCGTCATTCGCCGAAGAGGTCGGCGCCGCCCTGCGCCGCGGGTGGGGTGAGGCCGAAGTGCCGGAACGACAGCGCGGTGGCCACGCGGCCGCGCGACGTGCGCTGCAGGAAGCCCTGCTGGATGAGATAGGGCTCGAGCACGTCCTCGATGGTGTCGCGCTCCTCGCCGATCGCGGCCGCGAGGTTGTCGACCCCCACCGGGCCGCCCGCGAACTTGCTGAGCACCGTGGTGAGGAGCTTGCGGTCCATGACGTCGAGCCCGGAGCCGTCGACGTCGAGCATCGACAGCGCGGCATCGGCGACCTCGCGCGTGACCTCGCCCTGCGCCCTGACCTCGGCGTAGTCGCGCACGCGGCGCAGGAGGCGGTTGGCGATGCGTGGCGTGCCGCGCGAGCGCCTTGCGATCTCTCGTGCGCCGTCGTCGTCGACGGCGATCGCGAGCAGGCGCGCCGAGCGCTGGACGATGTGCATGAGCTCGTCGGTAGAGTAGAACTCGAGACGGGCGACGATACCGAAGCGGTCGCGCAACGGATTGGTGAGCATGCCGGCGCGGGTGGTGGCGCCGACCAGCGTGAACGCCGGCAGGTCGAGCTTGACGCTGCGCGCGGCCGGACCCTCGCCGATCATGATGTCGATCTGGAAGTCCTCGAGCGCGGGATAGAGGATCTCCTCGACCACCGGCGAGAGGCGATGGATCTCGTCGATGAAGAGGACGTCGCGCGGTTCGAGGTTGGTGAGGAGCGCCGCGAGGTCGCCGGGGCGCTCGAGCACCGGCCCCGAGGTCTGGCGCAGGTTGACGCCCAACTCGTGCGCGAGGATGTGCGACAGTGTGGTCTTGCCGAGTCCCGGCGGGCCGAAGAGCAGCACGTGATCGAGTGCCTCGCTGCGCTTCCTCGCCGCCTCGATGAAGATGGCGAGCTGGTTGCGGATCTTCTCCTGCCCGACGTACTCGGCGAGTCCGCGGGGACGCAGCGCACGATCGGCGACCTCCTCCTGGACGCCGACCGTCCTGGCGGTGACGACGCGCTCGAGCTGGTCGCTTTCGATGGCCATGGGGCGGGATTCTAGGCCTTGGCGAGAAGCTTCAGTGCCTGGCGAATGCCGTCGGTCACCGCGAGCCCGTCGGGAAGCGCCTTGATCGCCGCCACCGCCTCCTTCTCGCTGTAGCCCAGCGCCAGCAGCGCGTGCAGGACGTCGCTCGACGGCGGCGGGACGCGATGCGCACCCACGGCGGTGGTGAGGTCGGCGCCGAGCTTGTCCTTGAGCTCGAGGAGGAGCCGCTCCGCGGTCTTCTTGCCGATACCGGGAATCCTGGTGAGGCGTCCCGATTCCTGCAGCGTGACCGCCTGCGCGAGTTCGGCGACCGAGAGCCCGGAGAGCACCGACAGGGCGATGCGCGCGCCGATGCCGCTGATCTTCAGGAGCTGGCGGAAGGCCCGGCGCTCGCCGTCGGTGCCGAAGCCATAGAGCAGATGCGCATCCTCGCGCACCACGAGGTGCGTGAAGAGCGTGACGGCAGCGCCGGTGGCGGGGAGGTTGTAGAACGTGCTCATCGGCACGTCGACCTCGTAGGCCACACCCTGCACGTCGACGAGCACCTGTGGGGGATTCTTCTCGAGGAGCGTTCCGTGCAGGCGGCCGATCATGGCCGATTATCGCATTCGGCATGGCGCGGCATCCGCGAAGCCGCGCGCCACGGTATCACCGCGCGACTATCGCGCACCGAACCGCTGCGGCACCTCGGCAAGCGACTCCAGCACGAGGACGCCCAGCGCGAGGATCTCCGCAGTCGGTGGCGCGAGGTCGGGCACCATGATGGGCGTCATGCCGGCGGCGAGCGCGGCACGCACACCGGGTTCGGAATCTTCCAGGACGACGATGTCCGCCGGGACCTGCCCCATGCGTTGCGCGGCGAGCAGGAAGATGTCGGGTGCGGGCTTGCCGCGGGCGATCTCGTCGCCGCCGGTGAGCGCGGCGAAGCGGTCGACGATGCCGGTCTGCGTGAGCTTGGCGCGCGCGCGGTCGCGGCGGGTGGAGGTGGCGACCGATTTCGGAATCGCTTCGCACTCGAGCCAGGCGAGGAGTTCGAGGAGCCCGGGCTTGAGATCGATCCCGTCGCGCTCGACGATCGCGTCGTACGCCACGCCCCACGCGTGCATCAGCGCATCCACCGGGAAGCGTGGTCCGTGTCGTTCGAGGACGAGCATCCGGCAGTCGACGGCGTTGCGCCCGATCATCGCCGGCAGCAGTCCCATGTCGAAGTCGACGTCGAGTTGCCGTGCCGCCTCGCGCCACGCGGCAGGGGCGAGCCGCTCGGTGTCGAGCATGAGCCCGTCCATGTCGAAGATGACCGCGCGCGGCCGCCGCACGCGTTGCCCGGGCATGTTCATCGTACGTAGCGCCCTTCGCGGCGGCGATGGCCGGCGCCGTGCAACGCGCCCACACCCGTGGTGCCGTGCGCGTGGCAGATGGCGCAGGCCAGCGCATCGGCAGCATCGGGCGAGGGCGTACCCGGGAGCGCAAGAAGCCGGCGCACCATCTCCTGCACCTGCGGCTTCAACGCTCGTCCCCGTCCCACCACCGACTGCTTGACCTGACCCGCGGTGTACTCGTGCACGGCGAGGCCGGCGAGCACCGCGGCCGCGATCGCCGCACCGCGCGCCTGTCCGAGCAGCAGTGTCGAATGGGGATTCACGTTGACGAAGACGCGTTCGACGGCGACCTCGGTCGGCCGCTCCTCGGCAATGACGTGCGCGAGATCGCGGGCAATGATGCCGAGCCGCACCGGCAGGCTGTCGCCGCTCGCCTTGATGCAGCCGCTCGTCGCGTAGCGCAGGCGGCCGTCTTCCTCGACCACGATGCCGAAGCCGGTGATGCGCAGACCAGGATCGATGCCGAGGATGCGGCGCGCGGCCATGTCGTCCGCGCCGCTCGCGCGCTACGCCTCATCCAGCACGGCCGAGGTGTAGACCTCCTGCACGTCGTCGAGAGCTTCGAGGGCGTCGAGGAGCTTCTGCATCTTCGCCGCGTCGTCCCCCGTCATCTCGACTTCGCTGGCAGGCTTCATGATGACCTCGGCGAACTCGGCGGTGAAACCCGCCTTGGCCAGCGCGTCCTTGACGTTCACGAAGTCGTAGGGGCCGGTGAGCACCTCGAAGCTGCCGTCGTCGTTGGTCACGACGTCGTCGGCGCCGGCATCGACGGCGGCTTCCATGAGCCGGTTCTCGTCGGTGCCGGGCGCGAATACGAGCTGGCCGCAGTGCGTGAAGAGGAAGGCCACCGAGCCGTCGGTGCCGAGATTGCCGCCGTGCTTCGAGAACGCGTGGCGGACATCGGCGACCGTGCGGGTGCGGTTGTCGGTCAGGCAATCGACGATCACCGCGGCGCCGTTGATCCCGTAACCCTCGTAGCGGATCTCCTCGTAGTTGGCGCCTTCGAGGCCGCCGGCGCCGCGAGCGATCGCCCGCTGGATCGTGTCCTTGGGCATGTTCTGCGCCGTCGCCTTGTCCATGGCGAGGCGCAGCCGCGGATTCATCGTGGGATCACCGCCGCCGAGGCGGGCCGATACGGTGATCTCCTTGATGAGCCGGGTAAAGATCTTGCCGCGCTTCGCGTCGGCGGCGGCCTTCTTGTGCTTGATGTTCGCCCACTTGCTGTGGCCGGCCATGGGAGGTTCGTCGATGGTTTGTGTAACGTCGAAATTATACGCGGGGGCCCGGGCCGCAACGGGCGGCGGGCATCGTCCCAGGTGGTGGAGCCTGGATCAGAGCAGGCCCTGCTCGGCGAGGAAGCGCTGCAGGACCTGGAGGCGCACGTTCGCGTCGTTGATCTCGAGCATGCTCTGCTTGATGTGCAGCGGCAGCGGAAGCATCTCGGCGAGCCGGTACCCCACCCACGATGCGTCGTCGAACGCGCGCGTCGCCGGAAAATTGGCGGGACCCACGCGCCCCGCCATGAGTTCGAGGAGGTTGGCGAGCGGCTGGTACGCTGGAGCGAGTTCGACCTGCGGCTCGGCGGCGATCGCCGCCGCCTCGGCGATCATGAGGCCATCGTCGCGGCGCTGGTGCTGCTTCACCTGGAAGCGCGTCTCACCCGCGGTCGAAACGTGCAGGATGCCGAGGTCGGGCATGTCCCAGTCGGTGATGCGGGCGAGCGTACCCACGGTGGCGATCTCGGGTGGCGCAGCGCCGGCCACCGCGACCTCGTCGCCCTTGCGCAACAGGCACACGCCGAACGGACGATTCTCGGCGAGGCAGCGCTTGGCCATCGCGATGTAGCGCTGCTCGAAGATCTTGAGTGGCAGCACGCCGCCGGGGTAGAGCACCGTCTTCAGCGGAAAGAGGGGAAGCGACAGGGAGCGGCGCTCCTCGCCGCGAAATGGCCACACGTCAGCCGTGCCCGCGCAGGCCCGAGCCTGCCGCGCGCCGGGTATCCCGCGACCGGGCCGCAGGCAGCGCGAATCCCGTCATCCTGCCGTCTCCGGCCCGGTGCCGAGTTCGCGGTGACGCACCAGAACCTGGTAGCGATGGTGAAATGCCTCGGCGAGGCGCTCGACGAGGTACACCGAGCGATGGCGGCCACCGGTGCAGCCGATCGCCACCGTGAGGTAATTGCGGTTGTCGCGGGCGTAGTCGGGCAGCCAGCTCGCGACGAAGTGATAGATGTCGCCGTACATGCGCTCGACCTCGGGCATCGTCTGCAGGAACTCGACGACCGGTGCATCGCGGCCGGTCAGCGGCGCGAGTGCGCGCTCGTAGTACGGATTGGGCAGGCAGCGCACGTCGAAGACGAGATCGGCATCGAGTGGCACGCCGTGCTTGAAGCCGAATGACTCGAAGAGGAGAGTGAGCCGCGAGGGGTCGACGGCGATGAAGTCCTTGATCCAGCCGCGCAGCGCCGCGGCGGACAGATTGCTCGTGTCGAAGGTGAAGCCCTGCTCGCGCGCGGGCCCGAGGAGTGCGCGCTCGTGCTCGATCGCTTCGGTGAGCGTGCGCGCATCGCTCGAGAACGGATGGCGGCGGCGGGTCTCCGAGAAGCGCTGGACCAGCGTGTCGGTCTTGGTATCGAGGTAGAGGAAGCGCACCGCCCAGCCCGCCGCGCGGGCACGCGCAATGACGTCGGCGAGTCCGGGCAGGCCAGGGCCGCTCTTCACGTCGAGCGCCACTGCCACCCGCTGCTGCCCGCTGGTCGCAAGGTCGGCGATGGTGTCGACGAGCATCGACGGCGGCAGGTTGTTGATCGCGTGGTAGCCCGAGTCTTCCAGCGCGGCGAGCGCCACGCTCTTGCCGCTGCCGGAGACGCCGCCGATGAGGAGGAGGTCCACAGGTCCCTCAGCGGGAATCGTCGTCCATGAGCCTTTGCTGCCGCTCGATGAACTCCTGCGTGCCGTCGATGCCGCGCTGGTTCAGCACGAAGTTGCGCACGGCGGCCTCGACGAGCACCGCGAGATTGCGGCCAGCGGCAACCGGTATCGTCACCTTGCGAATCGGCACCGACAGCACGTCCTGGTAGGTGGCGTTGACTTGCAAGCGATCGAGATCGGCGAAGGCTTCGTGGCTGTGGTCTTCGAGGTGGACGATGAGCTTCAGCAGCTTGCGGGGCCGCACGGCAGTCTCGCCGAAAATCGTCCGGATGTTCAGCACGCCGATCCCGCGAACCTCGAGGAAGTCGCGCAGTACCGCCGGGCAGCGCCCCTCGATGGTATCCGGGGAGATGCGGAAGAGTTCGACGATGTCGTCGGCGACGAGGCCGTTGCCGCGGGAAATGAGTTCGAGGGCAAGCTCGCTCTTGCCGATCGCCGACGCGCCGGTGATGAGGACGCCCATCTCCAGCACGTCGAGGAACACGCCGTGCAGCGTGGTCGACTCGGCCAGGACGCGTGACAGGTACAGGCGGATGACGTCGACCACCTGCGGCGACGGCTGCGGTGAGGTGAAGAGCGCCACGTGGCGCTCGTTGCAGCGCTCGAGGAGGTAGGAAGGGACGTTCTCGCCATTGGTGACGAATACCGCGACGAGTTCGTCGCCGACGAGGCGATCGAGCGCGCGGTTGCGCTCGTCCTCGCCGAGGCCGCGCAGGTATTCGCTCTCCACCGCGCCCAGGATCTGGATGCGGAACGGGTGGATCATGTTCATGTGCCCGACCCGCCCGACGAGGGGCTTTTGCCCCGCATCGGCGACGAGCACGCGGTTCCCCCCCTGGCGGCCGCCCAGCCAGTGCAGCCCCAGGCGGTCCCGATTGTCGTCGAAGATGCTCTGGACGCTGGCCTGGCGCATCGCGGAATGCACGCGCTCAGGGCTCCCACGCGCGGAAGAGCGCGAGGAGATCGGCGGGTGACTGGGCGGTGGCGAGGCGCTCGCGGAACGCGCGCTCGGAGAACATTTGCGCGAGCTCGGAGAGGAGCTGCAAATGGAGGTCGGTTGCCTGTTCCGGCACGAGCAGCACGAAGACCTGCGAGACCGGTTTCCCATCGGGCGCATCGAAGGCGACAGGTTCGCGCAGGCGCACGAATGCGCCGCGTGCCTGTTTCAGTCCCTTGATGCGGCCATGCGGAATGGCGATCCCCTGACCCAGTCCCGTCGACCCCAGTTTTTCGCGAGCGGCGAGACTCGCGGCGACGCTGCGGGCATCGAGGTTGGCTGCCGCGAACAGGGCGCCTACGGCGTCGAAGAGCGCGCCCTTGGAGGCGACGTCGAGGTCGAGCGCGATGTTGCTCGGATCGAGCAGGTGAGCGATCTGGTTCATCGAGGGGCGGCGGCGGCTTCCTGGGGATCCCGGGAAAGGAAACGGCGGGCAGGCCGTACCGGACCTCCCGCCGCCTCCAGGCGTGAACTCAAAATTATACGCCGCTCGTGGTGTCGAGCGCGGGGTGCCGCGGCGCTACTCGGCAGACGACGCCTGCGCCGACGGGGCTGCCCGTTCGAGCGTCTCGCGGTCGCAGCGGTGATCGGCCAGCTTCTCCTTGTACTTCAGGATCTGCCGGTTCAGCTTGTCGGCAAGGGCGTCGATTGCCGCATACATGTCGGGCTCGATGGCCTCGGCGTGGATGTCCTTGCCGCGGACACGCACCGTGGCATCGACCATATGTCGCAGCTTGTCCACGGACAGGACCACGTTGACGTCGATCACGTGGTCGAAATGGCGGTTGACGCGATCCAGCTTGACGACGACGTACTCACGGATCGCCGGGGTGATCTCGAGATGCACGCCGGTGAGGTTGAGGTTCATCGAGCTTCCTTTCCTGGCTGGTTGCACGGGACGATCCCGTCGCAAGAAGCAGGCCATGTACCTTGCGCTACAGGGCCTTGCGCATGTTGACGGGTGGAATCGATAGCGCTTCGCGGTACTTGGCGATGGTACGTCTCGCCACGAGGATACCCTGTTCGCCGAGGAGCTCGGCGATCCGGCTGTCGGTCAGCGGGGAGCACGCATTCTCGGCGGCGACGAGCTGCTTGATGAGCGCCCGGATCGCGGTGGCCGAGGCGGCGCCGCCGGTGTCGGTCGCGACGTGGCTGCCGAAGAAGTACTTGAGTTCGAACGTGCCGCGCGGCGTCAGCATGTATTTCTGCGTGGTGACCCGGGAGATCGTCGACTCGTGCAGGTCGAGCATCGTCGCGATCTCGCGCAGCACCATCGGCCGCATCGCGACTTCGCCGTACTCGAAGAAACGTCGCTGCCGCTCGACGATCGCCTGCGCCACGCGCAGGATCGTCTCGAAGCGCTGCTGCACGTTGCGAATCAGCCACTTCGCTTCCTGCAACTGCGCGCTGAGCTGCTGGTTCGAGGCATCGCGATTGCGGGTCAGGATATCGGCGTAGATGCGGTTCAAACGCAGCCTGGGCATCGCCGCCTCGTTGAGCGAGGCCTGCCATTGATTGCGCACCTTGCGTACGACCACGTCGGGGACGATGTAGTTCGCCTCGTCGCGGGAGAACGGTGCGCCAGGGCGCGGACTGAGGCTGCGGATCAGCTCGCGCACGCCCTTCACTCCCGCGTCGTCGCAGCGCAGGATGCGGCGGAGCTTGGTGAAATCGCGCGCCGCCAGCAGCGGCAGGTGGCCGTCGACGGTCTGCAGCGCCGCGGCACGGAATGGCGTGCTCTCGGGCAGCGATTGCAGTTGCAGCGCGAGGCATTCGGCGGGATCGCGGGCGCCGACGCCGACGGGCTCCAGACTTTGCAGGTATTTGAGCCCGATCGCCAGTTCCTCCGGCTCGAGGGCGTCGTCGTCGCTGAAGAGCTCGGCGATCTCGTCCAACGAGGAGGCAAGGTAGCCGTCGTCGTCGAGCGCATCGATGAGCGCAACCACGATCTGGCGGTCGCGCAGCGGCAGCTTGAGCAGGGCGACTTGCGCGAGCAGGTGCTCGCGCAACGTGCTGGTCGCCGCCTGCTGCGGCGCGAAATCGTCGTCGTCGTCGCCGTTGCCCGCGCTTCCCCAATCGTTGTCGCCGCCACCGTAATCGGCGAAATCGGTGACGTCGGGCAGGTCGTCCCGGGTGGGCGCCGAATCGACGCCCGTCATCGCGTCGCCGTCCCCGTCGCCGTCATCGTCGGACGCCCCGGACTCGGGCGCTGCCGGCCCGGTGGCGAGGCTCGGCGCGGCGCTGTCCGGTGGTCCGGGATCGTCGTCGCCCTCCTCGCGCTCGAGGAGCGGGTTTTCCTGCAGGATGCGCTCGACTTCGGCATTGAGCTCGAGCGTGGAAAGTTGCAGCAGGCGGATCGATTGCTGCAGCTGCGGGGTGAGCGTGAGGTGCTGCGTGACCTTGAGCTGGAGCGTCTGTTTCATCGCATCAGAATGGGCTCGAGCCAAGTGTCACAGGCGGAAGTGCTCCCCTAGATAGACCTTGCGGACATCTTCATTATAGACAATGTCGCCGGGCGCCCCCGAGGCGAGCACCCGTCCCTCGTTGATGATGTAGGCCCGGTCGCAGATCCCGAGCGTCTCGCGGACGTTGTGATCGGTGATGAGCACGCCGATGCCGCGCTCCTTGAGGAAGCCGATGATGCGCTGGATGTCCAGCACCGCGATCGGATCGACGCCGGCGAACGGCTCGTCGAGGAGGATGAAGCGCGGCCGGGTCGCCAGTGCGCGCGCGATCTCGCAGCGGCGCCGCTCGCCGCCCGATAGCGATACGGCGGGAGCGTCGGCGAGGTGCGAGATCGACAGGTCCTCGAGCACGGCATCGAGGCGATTCTGCAGGGTATCGGGGTCGAGGTCGGAGAGCTCGAGGATCGCGCGCACGTTCTCGGCGACGGTGAGCTTGCGGAAGATCGACGCTTCCTGCGGCAGGTACGACAGGCCGCGGCGCGCGCGCTGGTGGATCGGCAGGTGCGACAGGTTCTCGCCGTCGAGCACGATGCTGCCGCCGTCGGCGGCAACGAGGCCGACGATCATGTAGAAGCAGGTCGTCTTGCCCGCGCCGTTGGGCCCCAGAAGGCCGACGACCTCGCCGCTCGCCACGTCGAGCGAGACGTCGTGAACGACCGTACGCGCCTTGTACCGTTTCTTGAGCTGCGCCGCCTTGAGCTCGCTCATTTCGCGGGGGGCGCGAGTTCCCCGGACTGGCGCAGCTTCAATGGGGACGCCTTGGCGGCGGGGGCCTTGCCGGGCAGCGTCTCGCCGCCCTTCGGCTGGAATACGCCCTGCACGCGCGGCGGCGGGGCATTGGCGGTGGGGGCGGTGACGGGACGACCCTCGGCCTTGAACTGCTCGGTGGCGGCGTTGTACGAGATGTAGTTGCTGCGGATCTCGTCGGTGCCGCGACGCAGGATCGCGTTGTCGAAGAGCTCCAGCTGGTCCTTCGAGCCGTCGTAGACCGCGCGCTGCGCCCAGCCCTCGTCGTAGGCGTCGAGGCCGTCGCGCTTCTGGCGGAAGGCAAGCGGATTGCCGTAGGCGGTGGCGGACAGCGAGTTATCCGGGTTCTGCTTGAAATCGATGCGATTGGCGCGGATGGTGATCGTGCCTTGCGTGATGATCACGTTGCCTTTCAGCACCCCGGTGCCCGATTCGTAATTGACTTCCGCCCCGTCGGCCGAGAAGGTGATCGGCTTCTCCTTGTCGCCGGTCTCGGCGCTGGCACTGCCGGCGACGATGAGGGCGAGGCAGGCGATGAGGAGGCGGGACGAGGACATGGCGGCATTCACTTGGACGATCGGCTGGGGACGCGGGCGGCGGGGGCCGCACCGGGTTGCAGCGTGCCGCTGACGCTCGTTTCGAGTTTGAGGGTCTTGGCCTTGTTGTCGAGCGCGAGGCCCGTCGCGCGGATTATTCCACGCGGCTCCTCGATCGTCACGGGCTTGTCGGTGGTCGCCCGCTCGGCCTCGGGGATCACGTGCAGGTATTCGGTGGTCAGCGTCACCGGACCCGATGCCTCGCTGCCGGGGCGCGCCGGCTCCGCTTCGCGCGTTGCGCGCACGTTGCCGGTGAACCAGACCTCCTTGCGGTCACCCGACAGCGTGCCCTTGGCGGCGGTGATGCGCATCGCCGG
>JBDHRR010000219.1:0-2676 GCA_039807685.1 Burkholderiales bacterium | reverse complement strand
GCGGTCGTTCGCCTGCACACGCTCGTGGTCGGGGCGACGGTCGCCGACGGCGCGCTCGCCGGCGTCACGCTCGCCGATCACGCCGGCCTCCACGACGTGCGTGCGACGGCCTTCGTCGATGCGAGCGGCGAGGCGGATCTCGCGCAGCGCGCGGGAGCCGTGATGACGGTCGACAGCGGCACGGGCGCACACGTGCAGCCGGCATCGCTGCCGCTGCGCATCGGCGGCATTCCGCCGGGCACGATCGCCGATCGCCCGCACCTCGCAAGGCTCATCGCCGACTGGAATGCGCAGCACGGCGGGGGCCTCACGCGCCCCGATGGCGGCGTGCTCGCGCGCCTGCCGGTGTCGAACGACCTGTGGACCATGGCGATCGATCTCGACACGCCCGGACTGTCGGGGGAGGACCTCACCGCCGTCGAAACCCGCGGCCGCCGCCTCGCCTGGGCCTTCGTCGGGTTGCTGCGGCAAGTCCCGGGCTGCGAGGGCGCGTACCTCGTCGCCACCGGTCCGCAATTGGGCATTCGCGAGACGCGCCGCCCGCAATCGGTGCAGGACGTGACCGCCGATGATGGCCGCGCCGGGCGCCGGCGTCCGCACGACGGCATCGCGCGCGCCTCGTGGCCGATGGAGATCCACGAGGCGCCCGGCAAGCCGCGCTTCGTGCCGGTGGGCGGTGGCGGCCATTTCGACATCGGTCACGACGCTCTGGTCGCCCGGGGAATGCCCAACCTGCGCCTCGCCGGGCGCGTCGTCGGCGCCGATCCCGAGATCTACGGGTCGATCCGCGTCATGGGCACCGCCTTCGCGACCGGGCACGCCGCCGGTATCTCGGCAGCGCTGGCCGCGCGCGGTTCGGCCTCCGTTGGTGCGGTCCGCGCCGAATTGCTGCGTCAGGGCGCGCTGCTCTGACGTCGAACGCATTCGACAGGAGACGCCGAGGCATCGGGAAGGAGCCGAATTCTCTTCGTGTGCCAGCGTCTCGACGAGCGCGCCGCGTGAAGGCTCGGGGCCAACGATCCAGTTGACCGGCGTGTGCCGAGCCCGCCAGAACACGGGCTATGGACACGCGTCCGGTTCAACGCAATGACATGTCAAGAAGAGCCTTCTTCGTGCGACCATCACCTCGACCGCGCCATCAGGCGATCGACTACGGTGCCGATCCTCCCCCGCGCGGACGTTCTTCCGCGGGCTCCCGCGCACCGCTGCCGGGCGGCGTGGCGGTCACCCCTTCACGAACGATGCCGGCATCACGCACCCGCGGCGCCCAATACGCAATGTCGCGCGCGATGATCTGCGCGAGTTCCCCGGCGGTGGTCCCGGCCGCCTGCAGGTCGTGGGCGCGCAGTTGCGCCACCACGTTCGGATCGTGCAACGCCTCATTGATGACGCCGGACAGGCGCTCGACGTCGGCGCTGGTCAGGTGGGCGCTCGCGAAGGCCGCGGTCCAGCCCTCGATCGCGAGCTGCGGATAGCCCAACTCGGCAAACGTCGGCACTGCCGGCAGTCCGGGAGAGCGCGTGGCGCCGCTCGTGGCGAGGATGCGGATGCGCCCCGCGCGGTGCAGGGGCAGGAGGTCGCTCGTCGCGCCGACCGCGCTTGCCACGTGACCCCCGGCGAGATCGGCCTCGAGCCGCCCGATGCTGGCATACGCCACCAGCGTCGCCGCAAATCCCGTAGTTTTCGCGATGGCGAGCCCAGCGAGGTGCGGGATCGAGCCCGTGCCTGTGGCGGCGAAGTTGGTACCGCCCGCCTGCTGGCGAGCCCAGGCCGCAAACTCGGGGAACGTCCGCGCCGCGAACGCCGTGCCCACCGCGAACGCGTAGTCGAAGGTCGCAAGTCGGGTGACGGGTGCGAGATCACGCGGCGAGTAGGGCCACTCGCGGTAGACGAGCGGGGCGGTCACCACGACCGCCATCGGCGCGATCAGCAGCGCGTCGGCCGGGGGCAGCGCCAGAAAGGCGTCGATCGCGATGCGTCCCGTCGCTCCCGGGCGGTTCTCGACGACCACCCGCCGCCCCAGACGCTCCGCAAGGCGTTCCGCAAGAAGGCGAGCCACGAGGTCCGACGATCCGCCGGGCGCCACCGGAACCACGAGATGCAGCGGCGGCGTCTGCGCCCAGGCCGCCGCCGTCGCGCCAAACGATCCGACCGCGACCAGGCACGCGACCATCGGCCCGAGCACAAGCAACTTCGCTGCTCGGGGCGAGGGGCGCGATGTCGAGGCGCGTTGATCGGATCGAGGCACTGCTGCTAGCCCGGCGGCGCATCCGCCTCCTGTTCGCCTTCGGCCACCCACGCCGTGCCCAGCGTGTAGGTGACCGCCAGCACCACCGGGCCGACGAAGAGACCGACGATGCCGAACGCCAGCAGCCCGCCCAGCACGCCCAGCATGATGAGGAGAAGCGGCAGGTCTGCGCCGCGCCGGATCAGCACCGGTCGCAGGACGTTGTCGAGCGAGGCCACGGCGATCGACCAGATCGCCAGCACGATTGCCCAGGTGTGGTCGCCCGTGTGCCAGAGCCAGATCACCCCACCGGTCAGCACGAGGCCCGGGCCGATCTGCGCGATGCAGCAGATCAGCATCACCGCCGAGAGCAGCGCAACGAACGGCACGCCGGCGACCAGAAAGCCGATCGCGCCCAGGAACGTCTGCACGACGGCGGTCACCACGAT
>JBDHRR010000007.1:0-54328 GCA_039807685.1 Burkholderiales bacterium | reverse complement strand
AGCTTGTGCGCGCATTCGCGCACGATGCGTGCTCGCTCGACATGGTCGGCAGCGGCACCGTGCGAAAAATTGAGGCGGACGACGTCGACGCCCGCGGCGAGCATGCGCGACATGATCGCCGGCGAGGCGCAGGCGGGGCCGAGGGTCGCTACGATCTTGGTGGCGCGCATCACTGGGGGCATCCCTTGTGGTTATCGCTGCGGCGGCAGCGCAGCGATGTTACGGCAAACGATCGCGTCCGGGCGCGCCGTGCGATGCGGGCGCGGTGGGCGTTCCGCCTACGCGCGCGTCGCGAGGATCGCCACCGCGGGCAGCGTCTTGCCCTCGAGAAATTCCAGGAAAGCGCCGCCACCCGTCGAGATGTAGTCGATCCGGTCGGACAATCCGAATTTGGCGATCGCCGCGAGGGTGTCGCCGCCACCGGCGAGCGAGAAGGCGGGACTCGTCGCGATCGCCTCGCCGACCGCTTTCGTGCCCGCCGCGAACGCGTCGAATTCGAAGACGCCGACCGGGCCATTCCAGACGATGGTCCCGGCCTTGGCGAGGATCATCCGCAGCGCGGCAATCGACGTCGGTCCGAGGTCGAGGATGAGGTCGTCGGGCTCGATGTTCTCGATCGCCTTCAGCGTCGGCTGCGCCGTCGCCTTGAATTCCTTCGCTGTCACGGCGTCGATCGGCAGCGGGATCTTCCGGGGAAATTCCGCGAGGAGCGCCTTCGCTTCGTCGACGAGCTCCACTTCGGCAAGCGAACTGCCGATCTTGCCGCCGGCCGCGAGGATGAACGTATTGGCGATGCCGCCGCCGACCAGGAGCGTGTCGACCTTGGCGAGGAGCGAGCGCAGGACGGTGAGCTTGGTCGAGACCTTCGAGCCCGCGACGATCGCGACCAGCGGGCGGGCGGGATCGGCGAGCGCGCGGCCGAGCGCGTCGAGCTCGGCCGCCATGAGCGGACCGGCGCAGGCGACCGGCGCGTATCTGGCGATGCCGTGCGTCGTCGCCTCGGCGCGGTGCGCGGTGCCGAAGGCGTCGTTGACGTAGACGTCGCACAGTTTCGCCATCTTGCGCGCGAGTTCGTCGCTGTCCTTCTTCTCGCCGACGTTCCCGCGGCAGTTCTCGAGCAGCGCGACCTCGCCCGGTGCCAGCGCGGCGAGCCAGGCGCCGCCGTCGACCCAGTCGGCGACAAGCCGCACGGGCCGGCCGAGGAGCTCCGCGAGCCGGGTGGCGATCGGCGCCAGCGAGTCGGCTGCCGTGAGCTTGCCCTCCGTGGGGCGCCCGAGGTGCGAGGTCAGCATCACCGCCGCGCCGCGCGCGAGCGCGTCCCGGATCGCCGGCAGCGAGGCGCGGATGCGCGTGTCGTCGGTGACATTCCCCGCGGCATCCTGGGGGACGTTGAGGTCGGCACGGATGAACACCCGCTTGCCGCGCACGTCGACGTCGGCGAGTCGCTTGAATTGCATCGTGGGCTCCTGCACGCTGGTTGCCGATCGGCGCTGTGCTACTTCGCCGCCATCAGCGCCATCGTGGTGTCGAGCATCCGGTTGCAGAAGCCCCACTCGTTGTCGTACCAGCTCGCGACCTTGACGAGGCGTCCCTCGACCTTGGTGAGCGTGGCGTCGAATGTCGAGGACGCCGGATCGTGATTGAAGTCGATCGATACCAGCGGCGCGGTGTTGTAATTGAGGAGCCCGACGAGCGGACCCGACGTGGACGCCGCCTTCATGATCGCATTGACCTCGTCGACCGTGGTGTCGCGGGCGGCGATGAACGAGAGGTCGACGATCGACACGTTGATCGTGGGCACGCGGATCGCGAAGCCGTCGAGCTTGCCCTTGAGCTCCGGCATGACGAGACCGATCGCCGCCGCCGCCCCGGTCTTGGTCGGGATCATGCTCATGGTCGCCGAGCGGGCCCGCCGCAGATCCTCGTGGTAGACGTCGGTGAGCACCTGGTCGTTGGTATAGGCGTGCACCGTCGTCATGAGACCGGTCACGATGCCGATCTTGTCGTGCAGCGGCTTGACGAGCGGCACCAGGCAGTTGGTCGTGCACGACGCGTTGGAGATCACCGTGTGCGCTGCCTTGAGCGTCTGGTGGTTGACGCCGTACACGATCGTCGCGTCGACGTCCTTGCCGCCGGGCGCGGAGATGATCACCTTCTTGGCGCCGCCGGCGAGGTGCGCGCTCGCCTTCTCCTTGCTGGCGAAGAGGCCGGTGCACTCGAGGACGACGTCCACACCGAGCTCGCTCCAGGGCAGCTTCGCCGGATCGCGGCTCGCGAAGACCTTGATGCGGTCGCCGTCGACGACCATGGTGTCGCCCTCGACCGTGATCTTGCCGGGGAACTTGCCGTGTGCGGTGTCGTGGCGGGTCAGGTGGGCGTTGGTCTCCGGGCTGCCGAGGTCGTTGATCGCCACGATCTGCAGATCGTGCTTCTTGCCGTCCTCGTAGTGGGCACGCAGGATGTTGCGGCCGATGCGTCCATATCCGTTGATCGCGACTTTGACGGTCATGATGTCTTTCTCCGATTGACGATGCGTATTCAATGCAGGCGCGCGGGGTCGCCGAGCGCGGCGAGTGCTGCGAGGTCGCGCCAGCCGTAGCCGGCTTCGACGAGGTCCATGCCATCCCATTCGAAAGGCTGCTCGGCGACGAGTTCCGCACCAAGCCGCTCGTAGAACGCGCGGGCACCCTTGTTGCCCGCGATCACCCACACGAGGAGACCGGTCGCGCCGTGCGCCTGTTGCGCCGCCGCCACGCGGGCGACGAGCCGGCGGCCGACACCCTGGCGCTGGTGGTCTTGATCGAGGTACACCGCCGAGAGTTCGGCGTCGAAGCCGAGCTTGGGCTCGGGCAGCATGAGCCCCGAGGCGAAGCCCACGACCACCCCCGAGGCTTCGGCCACGAAGGTGTTGGTGGTGTTGGGCGAGGCATCGAGGATGCGCCCCCACAAGGCAGCGCTGTCCTCGACCCGCATGGCGTCGAGGTATGCCGCGGGGATCATGCCCCGGTACGTCGCGCGCCACGCCAGCACGCGTACCTGCGCGATGGCGGTGGCGTCGTGCGCCGTGGCGAGGCGGATGCGAGGGCTCATGGTGACGTCACCCGAAGCGCTTCCCGCTTCGCGTCAGGCGACGACGCCGCGCACGGCGGCCACCACGTGGTCGACGGTGAAACCGAAATGCTCGAAGAGTACGCCGGCCGGTGCCGATTCGCCGAAGCTGTCGATACCGACCACCGCCCCGTGTGCATCGTCGATCGACCCCACGTACCGGTGCCAGAAATTGGTGACGCCGGCCTCCACCGCCACGCGCGGCACGCCGGCCGGCAACACGCTCGCCCGATACGCGGGATCCTGGCGATCGAACGCGCTGGTGCACGGCATCGACACGACGCGAACCGCGATGCCCTCCTTGGCGAGCGCATCGCGCGCGGCGAGTGCGAGGCCCACCTCGGAGCCGGTGGCGATGACCAGCGCGCGCTTCCCGGCGCCCGCGAAATCGGCGACGACGTAGCCGCCACGCGCGATGGCGGCGATCACTTCGGGGGAGCGCGGCACGAAGGCGCAGTTCTGCCGCGTGAACACGAGACACGACGGGCCGTGGTGCCGTTCGATCGCCTGCGCCCAGGCCACCGCCGACTCGACCGTATCGCAGGGGCGCCACACGTCCATGCCGGGAATGAGTCGCAGACTCGCCACGTGCTCGACCGGCTGGTGCGTGGGACCGTCCTCGCCGACGCCGATCGAGTCGTGCGTGTAGACGAAGAGCGTGCGCAGCTTCATGAGGGCGGCGAGGCGCACCGCGTTGCGCGCGTAATCGGAGAAGGTGAGGAAGGTACCGACGTACGGGATGAAGCCGCCGTGCAGCGCGAGGCCGTTGCCGATTGCGCTCATCGCGAATTCGCGCACCCCGAAATTGACGTAGTTGCCGGCGTGGTCGGCGCCGATCACCTTGCTGCCGGACCAGTTGGTGAAGACCGATCCGGTGAGGTCTGCCGCGCCACCGATGAGTTCGGGAAGGTGCGGCGCGTAGCCCTCGATCGCCTCCTGCGAGGCCTTGCGCGTGGCCACCGTTGCGCCCTGGTCCGCTTGCGCGGCGATGAAGGCTCGCGCGAGGTCGGCGAATCCTGCCGGCAGGTCGCCCGCCATGCGCCGCAGGAATTCGGCAGCGCGCTCGGGAAAGGCCGCGCGATAGGCATCGAACGTCTTCTGCCACGCCCCCTCGTTCGCGGCGCCTGCCGGGCGCGCGTCCCACGCGGCGTAGATCGCCGCCGGGATTTCGAAGGGCGGCCACGGCCAGTGCAGCGCCGCGCGGGCGCCGGCGATCTCCTTCGCGCCGAGCGGTGAGCCGTGCGCGGCCGCGGTGCCCGCCTTGGTCGGCGCGCCCTCGCCGATCGTGGTCTTGCAGCAGAGCAGCGACGGCCGGTCGGTGACCGCCTGCGCGGCGACGATCGCGGCATCGACCGCTTCGGCATCGTGGCCGTCGACGTGCGCGATCACGTGCCAGCCGTAGGCTTCGAAGCGCTTGGCCGTGTCGTCGGTGAACCAGCCCTGCACGTGGCCGTCGATCGAGATCCCGTTGTCGTCGTAGAAGGCGATGAGCTTGCCGAGTTTGAGCGTCCCGGCGAGCGAGGCCGCTTCATGCGAGATGCCTTCCATGAGGCAGCCATCGCCCATGAAGACGTACGTCCGGTGATCGACGATGGCGTGTCCCGGGGCATTGAATTCGCGCGCCAGCAGCGCCTCGGCGAGCGCCATGCCGACCGCATTGGCGAAACCCTGACCGAGCGGACCCGTCGTTGTCTCGACCCCCGGGGTTCTGCCCACCTCGGGGTGCCCCGGCGTCTTCGAATCGAGTTGCCGGAAGCGGCGCAATTCCCCGATCGGCAGGTCGTAGCCGGTCAGATGCAGCAGCGCGTACTGCAGCATCGAGCCGTGACCGTTCGACAGCACGAAGCGATCGCGATTGGCCCAATGCGGATCGGCCGGGTTGTGCCTGAGGTGGCGCGTCCACAGCGCCACCGCGATGTCGGCCATGCCCATCGGCATGCCGGGGTGGCCCGACTTCGCGGCTTCGACCGCATCCATGGCGAGCGCGCGGATGGCGTTGGCGAGTTCGTGGAGGGTGGGCGTCGCTGCCGGGGTCGTGGTCATGGAGGGATCGTGATCGAGGGGCGATTCGGTGGGGGCATGCACGTTGGCCGCCGCGTCAGTGCGTGCCGTGCGCGGCGTGTCGGGGAGGCCACGGGTGCGCACCGAGCGCTGGTGCACTGCGCCGGCCGTGAGATTGCGCGGCATCACGGCATGAACCTGCAATTATCGCTTTGTGGCTCATGATGTGCAATAATTCCACGCTTTTCCCTTCGCGACGCCGCGCCGATTTCACGCGCGGCGGACCGGAAATCGTTCGATCAACACGGGGGGGCGATGGACGGCATCCATCTTTTGGGCGAATGGTACGGTTGTCCGACCGACACGCCCGAATTCACGCAGGCCGCGCCGTTGCGCGAGTTGTGTGTCGCGGCGGCGCGTGCAGCGGGGCTCACGGTCGTCGGTGACGCGTTCTACCAGTTCGAGCCGCACGGCGTGACCGGCACGGTGCTGCTCGCCGAATCGCATATCGCGATCCACACCTGGCCCGAATCTGGATTCGTCACCGTCGACGTGTACGTGTGCAACTACACGACCGACAACACGGCGAAGGCGGAGGCCGTGTTCCGCACGATCGAAGCCGCGCTGCGCCCGGCGCGGACGCATTTCCAGGCCATCCAGCGCGGGGGCAAGGATGCCTGACCGCGCCAAGGACCCGGCGGGCACCGATCCGGTTCCCGCCGGGTACATCGCGCCCGGCATGATGGCCGATTACATGTCGGACGACTGGGGATTCTTCGTCCGCAGCGCGCGACAGTACGAACGATTCTCGTCGCCGTACCAGACGGTCGAGGTGCACGACAGCGTATCGTTCGGCAAGCTCTTCCGCCTCGACGGCGCGTTCATGACGTCGGAGAAGGATGAGTTCTTCTACCACGAGAACCTCGTGCACGTGCCGGCGATTGCGCATCCGCAACCCGAGCGTGCCCTGATCGTGGGTGGCGGCGACGGCGGCTCGGCGGAGGAGATCCTGAAGCATCCGTCGATCAAGTCGGTGACCCTGGCCGAGATCGATCTTGCGGTCGTCGACGTCGCGCGCAAGTACCTGCAGAACGTGCACCGCGGCGCGCTCGACGATCCCCGTCTCACGCTGCGCATCGAGGACGGCTTCGCCTTCGTGCGCAACGACACCGCGCAGTACGATCTCATCGTGCTCGACCTCACCGATCCCGGCGGGCCGTCCAAGCCGCTGTACACGACGGATTTCTACCGCGCGTGTGCGGCCCGCCTGACGCCGACGGGCGCGATGACGTTGCACATCGCGAGCCCGGTTGCGAGCCCGGAGCGCATTCGCGCCAATGTCGCGCGCCTGCGGGAGGCGTTCCCGGTGGTCGCACCCTATCTCGTCTCGGTTCCGCTGTATGGCGGTCTGTGGATGATGGCGTGCTGCGCGCGCGAACTCGACCCGCGTCTCGTCACGCCGCTCATCGTCGAGCGACGCCTCGCGCACCGGCAGATCGCCAACCTCCAGTACTACAACGGCGACATGCACCGGGCGGGCTTCGCGCTGCCGAATTTCATCAAGGCGCTGGTGGCCTGACGTCGCGGCTCGCGCGCCTGGTCACTGCTCTACCGCCGGGCATCCCGCGGCGCTTGAAGCGCGCCGGCGCCGCCCTCATCTGTCCAGCCGTGGGAGAGACGACAGCCATGAGTGCAACCGGCTTATTCGAATCGATGGACGACGCCGACTACGTCATGATCGACGGCGTGGTCTTCGCTGCCAACTACCTGCGCATTCCGGACGAATTCACGGTCGACGACGACGTCGTGCTCGAGGCGAGCCGCGGTGACGCCGAGATCGATCTCACCCGCGCCGAGATGGACGGTGCGATCGGCTTGGGCGAAGGTGTATTCCGGCTGCGCAACGGCTCGACCCTGCGCTTTCTGTCCGGCACCGTCGTGCACTGAGCGCGACCGGCGCCGCGCAGGCGGCCACCGACGCGTCAGCGTATGGTGATGCGGGCGAACCGCCGCTTGCCGGCCTGCACGATCACCGTCGTGCCGGCGGCCAGCACCAGGTCCCGGTCGGCCACCACTGTGCCGTCGACCTTGAGGCCGCGCCCGGCGATGAGCCGCAGCGCTTCCGACGTCGATCCGACGAGCCCCGCCTGTTTGGCGGCCTGCGCGATCGGCAGGCCGGCAGCGCCGCCGGCGATGCTGATCTCGGGCAGGTCGTCGGGCAGCGCGCCGTCGCGGAAACGCGCCTCGAATTCGGCGAGGGCACGCTCGGCGTCGGCCGGCGAGTGGAAGCGGGCGACGATCTCCTGCGCGAGCAGCACCTTCGCTTCGCGCGGATTGCGCCCCTCGTCGCACTGGCGCTTCAGCGTCGCGATCGCGTCGAGCGAGCGAAACGACAGGAGCTCGTAGTAGCGCCACATGAGCACGTCGGAGATCGACATCAGCTTGCCGAACATCGATTGCGGCGATTCGGTGATCCCGACGTAGTTGCGCTTCGACTTCGACATCTTGTCGACGCCGTCGATGCCCTCGAGGAGCGGCATCGTCAGGATGCACTGCGGCTCCTGCCCGTAGTCGCGCTGCAGTTCGCGCCCGACGAGGAGGTTGAACTTCTGGTCGGTGCCGCCCAGCTCGATGTCGGCCTTCAACGCCACCGAATCGTAGCCTTGCATCAGCGGATAGAGGAATTCGTGGATCGCGATTGGCGTGTGGCTCGCGAAGCGCCGTGCGAAGTCCTCGCGCTCCAGCATGCGCGCCACCGTGTATTTCGCGGCGAGCTTGATCATGCCGGCGGCGCCCAGCGGTTCGCTCCATTCGGAGTTGTAACGGATCTCGGTGCGCGCCGGATCGAGCACTTTCGACGCCTGCGCGTGATACGTCCTGGCGTTGGCTTCGATCGCCTCTCGCGTGAGCGGCGGGCGCATGTCGTTGCGACCCGAGGGGTCACCGATCATCGACGTGAAATCGCCGATGAGGAAGATCACCTGATGCCCGAGATCCTGCAACTGGCGCATCTTGTTCAGCACGACCGTATGCCCGAGGTGGATGTCGGGTGCCGTCGGATCGAGGCCGAGCTTGATGCGCAGCGGGGTGCCGCGCGCGAGCTTCTTCGCGACCTCCGCCGCGACGAGCAGTTCATCGGCGCCACGTTCGAACACGGCAAGTTGACGGGCGACCTCGTCGGGCGCGAGCGCGGCGGGAGGGGGTGCGGCGTGGGGCATGGCGCGGGAAAAACCGGGTGGACGAATCGGCGGGCTCTCGCTAGAATCGCCAGTCCGCAGGACCGGTCGCTTCCACGTTGCCCGCAAGCAAGCCCACGATTCTAGCGCAATCACCTACCGTGCATCGCCGCAACGGCGGCGTCGTTGCGCGCCGACGGCCCACACACGGGCAATGGCTGCTCCTCGGCGTCTTCGGCCTGTCGACGGTCGCGGCATTCGGCATTGCCCCCGATACGACGTTGGATGCCGCACCGACCACGCTCGTCGAGCGCGTGCTGCCGACGCCGGCGATCGCCGCCGAGACGGCCACGGCCGTCTACTGGCGCGAGGAGCGCGTGCAGCGGGGCGACACCATCGGCAGTCTCCTCGCGCGCGCCGGCGTCGACGACCCGGCGGCCATGAGTTACCTGCGCAGTGCTCCCGAAGCGCGTCCCATCTACCAGCTCCGGCCGGGTCGCCCCGTGCACGTCGGGGTCGACGACGAAGGGGACCTCGTCGCGTTGCGTTTTCGCACGGTCGGCAGCGACGAACTCTCCATCGCGCGCACCGATGATGGCTTTCGCACGGAGCGCAGCATTCCGGCCGACGACGTACGCACCACGCTGCGCAGCGGGGAGATCAAGAGCTCGCTCTTCGGTGCCGCCGACGCCGCGGGCATTCCCGACCAGGTGATCATCGCGCTCGCCGACGTGTTTGCGGCGGACATCGACTTCTATCACGACGTCAAGAAGGGCGATCGTTTCACCGTCGTCTACGAGACGCGCTTCATCGACGGCGAACCGGCGGGCACCGGCCGGATTCTCGCCGCCGAATTCGTCAACGACGGCCGCGCCTACCGGGCATTCCAGTGGCGCGATGGCGCCGGTAACGCCGGGTATTACAGCGACGAGGGCCGCGCCAGCAGGAGCGCGTTCCTGCGCTCGCCGCTCGAATTCTCGCGCGTCACGTCCGGCTTCACGATGGCGCGCTTCCATCCGCTGCTGCAAACCTGGCGCGAACACAAGGGCGTCGATTTCGCGGCACCGACCGGAACGACGGTGCGGGCGACCGCCGACGGCACCGTCACCTTCGCCGGCTGGCAGAACGGCTACGGGAACGTCGTCTTCATTCGTCACCAGGGGGCGTACTCGACGGTTTACGGTCACCTGTCGAAGCTCGCTGCCAGTCTCAAGGTCGGCGACAAGGTCGCGCAGGGTGACACCATCGGCTACGTCGGCATGACCGGTTGGGCGACCGGCCCGCACCTGCACTACGAGTTCCGGATCGCCGACCGTCCGCACGATCCGCTGGCGCTCGATCTGCCCGTGGCCGAGCCGGTGACGCCGGAGCGCTACGCTGCCTTCCGCGAAGGCATCGCGCCGCTGGTCGAGTCGCTCGCGCTGGCGCGCTCGCTTCCCGGGACCGCGCTCGCCGCCCGCGAGTAGGCGGCACTGCGCGCCGACCGCGCGCCTGCCCTGGAGCACGCGGGCGGCATGGATCGGCGGCAGCGACGCGGCGTGAGGCAATGACCCGCGAACTCTTTGCCGGCGTGATGTCGGGCACCAGCCTCGACGGCATCGATGCCGTGCTCGCCGATTTCGCGTCGGATTCCGGCGCCGCCCGCCTCCTGGCGGCGGTGCACGTCGATTTTCCCGCTCCACTGCGGGACGAGCTCTTTGCCTTGCAGGCGTCGGGACCGGACGAGATCGTGCGCGCCGCGCGCGCTGCGCAGCAGCTTGCCGACCTGTACGCGCAGGCGCTGCGCGAGGTGTGCCTCGCGACCGGGGTGACGGCGCGCGACGTGATCGCCGCGGGTGTACATGGGCAGACCGTGCGCCATCGTCCGCACGAAGGCTGGACCACGCAGCTCAATAGCGGCGCGCGGGTCGCCGAATGCGCGGGGATGACCGTCGTCGCCGATTTCCGGATGCGCGACATCGCGGCGGGCGGCCAGGGGGCACCGCTGGTGCCGGCTTTCCACGCCGCGGTCTTCCGACACCGCGAGCGGCACCGCGTGGTCGCCAATCTGGGCGGGATCGCCAACGTCACCGACCTGCCGCCCGAAGGCGCGGTGCGCGGCTTCGACACCGGTCCCGGCAACGTGCTGCTCGACCTGTGGTGCGCCCGCACCTGCGGCGCGCCGTTCGACGCCGATGGTCGATTTGCAGCTTCCGGAACCGTCGATGCAGCGCTCCTCGCTGCGCTGCTGGCCGAGCGTTATCTCGCGCTGCCGCCGCCCAAGAGCACCGGGCGCGATCTCTTCGATGCTGCCTGGTTGGAGGCGATCCTGGGTTCGCACCCCCGCGCCCCGGCCGACGTGCAGGCGACGCTCGCGACGTTCACCGCCCGTTCGCTCGCCGCCGCGATTCGCGTGTATTGCGACGGTGCGCAGGAGCTGCTGCTGTGCGGTGGCGGCGTGCGCAATGCCGACCTCGTCGTCCGCATTCGCGCCGAACTGCCGATGATGGAGGTGCTGCCTACCGATGCGTTCGGCGTGGCGAGCGAACACGTGGAAGCCCTTGCGTTCGCGTGGCTCGCGCGCGAAACGATGGCGGGGCGGCCCGGCAACCTGCCGGCGGTTACCGGCGCCGCCGGGCCGCGGGTGCTGGGGGCGATCTACCCTCGCTGAGGTGGCGCTGCCATTTCGTCAGGCCGAGAAGCTCGATCCGCAGCCGCAGGTCGTATTGGCGTTCGGATTCTTGATGACGAATTGCGCGCCCTCGAGGCCTTCCTGGTAGTCGATTTCGGCGCCTACCAGGTACTGGTAGCTCATGGGATCGATGAGGAGCGTCACGCCGTCCTTCACCATCGCCGTATCGTCCTCGTTGGTGACCTCGTCGAAGGTGAAGCCGTACTGGAAGCCGGAGCAGCCGCCGCCGGAGACGAAGACGCGCAGCTTGAGGTCGGGATTGCCTTCCTCGGTGATGAGGTTCTTGACCTTCGCTGCCGCGGCATCGGTGAAGACGAGGGGAGCGGGAACTTCGTTCATGGCGTTCATCGTGGACTCCGAGGGCGACGCACCGCGCGTCGCGTGGGTGGCAATGATGCCGCGTTGTCGCGGTCACGTAAATCGCTACGGGTCACCCGCGACCCGCTTCAGTTCGACCACGCTGGCGCTGCCGGGTTCGCTGTGCTTGAGCTTGCCTTGCACGACTGCCCCCAGATGCATCTCGAGCGTGCGGTATTCGATGTCGCCGGTGACCTTGGCCTTGGGCTGGAGTTCGAGGTAATCGTTGGCGGTCACCGGCCCGCTGACGGTGCCGTTGATCACGACGTGCGACACGTCGATCTGGCCATCGATGCGCGCGCTCTCGCTCACCACCAGCGTGCCAGCGGCGCCGTCGACGGTCGCGATGTTGCCGCGTACCGCCCCGTCGATGCGCAGTCCGCCGGTGAACGTCACGTCGCCGGCAACCGTCGTCCCCGCGCCGATGAGACAGTCGATCCGCTTCTGTGGCGGCGCATGCTTCTTCTTCTGGAACATGGCGTTCTCCTAACCGAGCCGCAAGGTCCGGGTGGCTCGCGGCGCGGTTTGCCCCGATTCATAGGCGCGCACGGCCAAGGTCGTCACCCGGGAGCCGGGTGGAATCTGGAACTGCCCTTCGACCCGCTGATAATACTTGAACTTGAGATTGAGCGCCGGCGCCTGCTCGGGGCGATCAGTAGGGAATTCGAGGGCGTGCATCGGTGCCTGCGTATCCGCGCCGGTCCCGGCGAGGGTCGCGCGCAGGACGATCTTTCCCACGAACTCTTCCTTGGGGTTGCCACCCCGCACCACGATGAAGCTGTAGCGCCAGGTGTCGTCACCATCGGGCTCGAGCGTCAGCCGTTGGATGGTGAGCGCCTCCCCCTTGTTGGCGTCGGCAACGAGCCTTTGCAGGAATGCGAGCTCTTCCTTCGCCTGTGCCGCCTCGCCGGAAAGCTCGGTCACCTGGCGCGAGAGCGCCTCTTGCGACCCCTTGCTCATCGCCAGTTCGGACTCGAGCGTCGCATTGCGACTGCGCAGTTGGGCGACTTCGGCGCGGGAGCGCTCGACGTCGGCGGCGAGCGTGGTGAGCTGTTCCTCGGTCTGCTTGCGGTTGAAGCCGCCGAAGATCTGTCCGAAGTCGAAGCCCCACCACCACATGCCGCCGACGATGCCGACGAGGGCAACGGCGAGGACGCTGCGGCCCCACCACGGCAAGCGCGTCCGCACCGCCATCCGCGGCGCGGCGATTCCGAACTGGCGCCTGATCCGACGCCACCACGACGCCATCGACGGGAGGCCCTGTCGCCTACGGCAAGACCGGCGCCGCGGTGAGCCCGGCGGTCTCGGGGAGGCCGAACATCAGGTTCATGTTCTGCACGGCCTGGCCCGCGGCGCCCTTGACGAGGTTGTCCTCGACCACGAGGACGGTGACGGTATCGCCGTTCCCCGGACGATGCACGGCGATGCGCGCGACGTTCGACGCGCGAACGCTGCGCGTGTCGGGGGTCGAACCCGGCGGCATCACGTCGACGAACGGCTCGCCGGCGTAGCGCGCCGCGAAGAGCGCCTGCAAGTCGACGTCGGGGCGCGTGAGGCGCGCGTAGAGCGTCGAATGGATGCCACGGATCATCGGCAACAGGTGCGGCGTGAAGACGAGCTCCACCGGCGTCTGGCTGTGGCGCGCGAGTTCCTGCACGGTCTCGGGGTGGTGCCGATGCCCGGCGACGCCGTATGCCTTGAAATTGTCCGCGGCCTCGGCGAGCAGGAGGCCCACCTCCGCCTTGCGTCCGGCGCCGGATGCCCCCGACTTGCAGTCGGCGATGAGGTGGCGGCTATCGACGATGCCGGCCTCGAGCAGCGGAACGAAGCCCAACTGGATCGACGTGGGATAGCACCCGGGATTGCCGACGATCCGGGCCTTCCTGATCGCATCGCGATGGAATTCGGGCAATCCGTACACCGCCTCCGCGAGGAGGTCGGGGCACGCGTGCGGAAGCTTGTACCACTTCTCGAAAAGCGCCGGATCCTGGATGCGAAAATCGGCGGCGAGGTCGATGATCTTGACGCCCGCCGCGACCAGCGCGCGGGCCTGCGCCATCGCCACGCCGTGCGGTGTGGCGAAGAACACGACGTCGCAGGCGGTGAGGTCGGTCGCGTCCGGAGCGGTGAAGGCGAGCCGGTCGTACTTGCCGCGCAGGCTCGTGAACATGTCGACGACGCGAGTACCGGCTTCGCCGCGCGAGGTGATCGCGCGCACGTCGGCAGCCGGATGTGATGCGAGGATGCGCAGGAGCTCGACGCCGGTGTAGCCAGTACCACCGACGATGCCGATCTTGACCATCGTGTTTGCCTCGTACGAGCGGGCGACAATTCTAGCGCAGTGCCGCCGGACCTCGCCCGTGACCGTCGGTTGCCCCGCCACCATGGTCGGCCGCGGCGAGGATGCCCGCCGACTGCGGCCCGTGATGGCAGTCCGACGCAGCGGTGCCGCAGCAAACGAAAAGGGCCGCGGATCGCGGCCCGATCGTGCGGACGGCAAGCGAATCAGCGCTTGCTGAACTGCTTGCGCCGCCGCGCCTTGTGGAGGCCGACCTTCTTGCGCTCGACTTCGCGCGCGTCGCGCGTCACCAGTCCCGCCTTCGACAGCGTGGGCTTCAGTTGCGCATCGTAGTCGATGAGCGCGCGGGTGATGCCATGGCGCACCGCGCCGGCCTGACCCGATTCACCGCCGCCTGTCACGTTCACCATGATGTCGAACGTCGCCTGATGATTGGTGAGAACGAGCGGCTGGCGCACGACCATGCGTCCCGTCTCGCGCGTGAAGAATTCGTCGACGGGCTTTTCGTTGACGACGATCTTGCCCGAACCGGACTTGATGAACACGCGGGCGACCGACGTCTTGCGCCGACCCGTACCGTAGTAATAGTTGCCGATCATGGTGGTGTCTCGTGGGGTGGCCCGGTCACTTGACCGGGTCGAGCGCCTTGGGTTGCTGCGCGGTGTGCGGATGCGCCGGTCCTGCATAGCACTTGAGCTTCTTCAGCATCGCGTAGCCGAGCGGACCCTTGGGGAGCATGCCGCGGACGGCCGTCTCCAGCGCACGTCCGGGGAAGCGCGCCTGCATCTTGGTGAAATTGGTGGTCGAGATGCCGCCCGGATACCCCGAGTGCCGGTGGTAGAGCTTCGCTTCGGCCTTGGCGCCGGTGACGCGCAGTTTCTCGACGTTGGTGACGACGATGAAGTCGCCGGTGTCCACATGCGGCGTGTAGATCGCCTTGTGCTTGCCGCGCAGGCGCAGCGCGATCTGGCTCGCGAGGCGGCCCAGTACCTGGTCGGTCGCGTCGACGACGTACCAGTCCCGCACGACGTCGGCGGGCTTGGCGGAGAAGGTCTTCATGGTTCGATCGATCTTATGGATGGTGGCGCCGCCGCCGCAGCGGCGGCGGATGTTCGACTCCGCCGGACTCGCCGCCGCTGGGCGTCGAAGACGGTGCGCCGAATCGCGCAAAGTCGGTGATTGTAATATTCACACGCGACATTGGTCAAGGATGGGCGGTGCGCGTGTCATCGGCGCGTGGCGCCATACGACCGCCGCGACCCCGAGGGGCGCAGCAACCAAAAAAGGAGGGCGGGGTCCGGAGACCTCGCCCTCGAGGATTCCACCATAGGAGGAGAATGGAGGAATGGTCCGCGGTGCCGATGGAGGAGTACGGCGAGGCCGCGAACGAATGGATTGTGGCATATTGCGCCGCACAATGCAACTGGCATATGTGGCGCCGCAACAAGGTCCCGACCGGCCGCCAACGACGGCGCCAATGTGTGCGCTCACTATCCATGGATATCAGTGGAAATGTGGAGATTCGGATGAAAACCAGGGTCAAATGGCTAGAGGGAGTGAGCTTTGTCGGGGAATCGGGGAGTGGCCATGCCGTCGTGCTCGATGGCGCGCCGGAAAACGGTGGCCGCAACATCGGCATGCGGCCGATGGAGATGCTGCTCACCGGCGCGGCAGCGTGCACGGCATACGACGTGGTGACGATTCTGCGCAAGGGCCGCCATGCGGTCGATGACGTGGTGGTGACGATCGAGGGTACGCGCGCTCCAGCGAGCCCGCGGGTCTTTGCTGCACTGCACTATGTCTACCGCGTTGCCGGCCACGGGCTCGATCGGCGGGCGGTCGAGCGCGCGGTCGAGCTGTCGAAGGAAAAGTACTGCTCCGCGACGATCATGCTCGGCAAGACCGCGACCATCACCTACGAGGTCGAACTCGTCGACAGCACGCGCGTCCCGGCGCCGGGCTGAACACCCGTCGTACCGCCCACCCTTATGGGTGAGCGTACGCGGGCAGCCGGACTCCGATCGCCCGGTTGGGGCAGTCATTCGGGCGAGGCCATGAGCGGGCCAGGGGAATAGAAATGACCCTACACCGGACCCTGCACCGCGCGGCGGTGCCGGGGTCGGATGGAGGAGGAAAGGGGGTTGACCATGGACACGCTGCACAAGTTGGCGCTGGCGTTCGGGTTGATCATGATCGCTTCGCTCGCACGGGGCGACGTGACGGGATTGGCTGGCGCGATGCCGGCCGGAACCGAGTCGAGGAGTGCGCCAGTCGTCTCACAGTGGACGCATCAGGGCGGAGGCATCGGGTATCTGTTCGCAGGTATGCTCACGCTCGATTCGCCTCGCTCGCCGCCGCATACCGAACTCGTCGTCGGCGCCCAACTCAACACGTATTCGGCGCCGGGTTCGCACCAGATCGTCTTCGGGATCGCGACCGAGGCATGGTCACTACCCGGTTCACTGTCGATGCTGACCGGATTGGAAGCATCGGTGATCAACATGGAGCGCAACAATCCGTGGCGGAAGATCGCCCTCTGGTCAACCTTCAAGAACCGACCCGATGTGGCCTATGACGTGGTTCCGGAGGATTCATCCAACATGAATGCACAGGCATTGCGTCTCGAGTCACAGCCGGGTACCGGGTTCGAGCGCGGTATCGTACTCGCGAGACACTCGCTGCACGCCTCGCCAATCGAGCCGCGGCCAATCCTGCTCGACCTGCGGGAAGTGCCGTCCGATGCGGTTGCAGCGTGGGATCTCGTCGCCTTCCCGGACGGCTGCCGGCTGCGGTATGCCGGTCACGGACAGTTGACGACACTGTGCCCGCCGTGACGCCGCTCCGCGCGCGTCCAGCCTATTGGGGCGCGGTGGCGGATCCGGGCGCTTGCGCTGGCATCAGCAGACCGCGAACGCTCACCTCCACGAGAACCGCGTCGACGCGCCCGACGGCGTCGCGGAATTCGAGCACCAGCGGCACCGTGTCGCCGTTTCGCGCGTCGCGCGCGAGGTCGACGAGACGCAGATGATCGCCCCGGTACGCCAGGCGCGCCGTATGCCGCGCGGCGATGGGGTACGCGGGGACCACGCGCTCGGTAGCGGGATCGCCGATCGTCGCCGTGCGCACGATCTCGACGCGTGCAGCCGCCGGCGTGGTTGCGCGCACGAGATCCACATCGGTATCGCTATCGATATCGACATACGCACGCGCGGCGTCGGCGCCGGCCGCGGCGGGGCGCATCCAGGCGTGGCGCACCACGATCTCGGCGGCGTGCGCGGCTGCGAGAGACGACAGCAGCGCGACCAGCGCGCAGCCGAGTCGCACGCGCGCCCGCCGCGGTGCCACGCCTTTGCGAGCGCGCTTGTTGCTGGCCACTATCGTCGAAGCGACGTCCGTTACGGGCGATTGAGCAGCCGCACGAGGCTCGACGTATCCCAACGCCCGCCGCCGCGCGCCTGCACCTCGGCGTAGTACTGGTCGACGAGGGCGGTGACCGGAAGCATCGCGCCGTTGCGCCGCGCTTCGGCGAGGCAGATCGCGAGGTCCTTGCGCATCCAGTCGACCGCGAAGCCGAAGTCGAACTTGTCGTCGACCATCGTCTTGCCGCGATTCTCCATCTGCCACGACTGCGCCGCGCCCTTGCTGATCACGTCGAGCACGCGCAAGGGGTCGAGTTGCGCACGCATCGCGAAATGGACGCCTTCGGACAGTCCCTGCACGAGTCCGGCGATGCAGATCTGGTTGACCATTTTCGTCAGTTGGCCGGCGCCGGGGCCGCCCATGTGGGTGACCGCACGGGCGTAGGTGGCGAGCGTCGATTCGCACTGCGCATAGATCGCCTCGTCGCCGCCGACCATGATGGTGAGCTTGCCGTTCTCCGCGCCGGCCTGGCCGCCGGAGACCGGGGCGTCGAGAAAGCCCAGGCCGCGCCCCTTCGCGGCGGCGTGGACCTCGCGCGCGACCTCGGCGGACGCCGTGGTGTGATCGACGAGGACCGCGCCCTTCGTCATGCCGGCGAGCGCTCCGTCGCGGCCCAGCGCGACCATGCGCACGTCGTCGTCGTTGCCGACGCACATCATCACGATCTCGGCGCCGCTCGCCGCCGCCGCCGGAGTCGCCGCGCTATGCCCACCGTGGCTTGCGACCCACTGCGCCGCCTTGGCGGGCGAGCGGTTGTAGACGGTTACATCGTGTCCCGTACGGGCGAGGTGCCCGGCCATGGGATAGCCCATGACGCCCAGACCCAGAAAAGCGAGCTTCATCGTTCCTCCATATGCGTTGCATTCGACGGGCGCGCGGCGACATGGCCGCGCTCACGGCGTGGCCGTGGGGGAGCGCACTGGACGCGGCCGTAGCGCCACTTGAGTGCGAAGATCCAAAGCTGCAGGACGAGCGTGATCACGTTGGTTGCCATCAGCGGCAGCGAGTTGAGGCGCACGCCGTACCACAACCACAGCGCGGAGGCGAGCGAGAGGATGCCGAACAGCAACCACGACACGTCGTGCGCGCTGCGCGTGCGCAGGATGCGCAACACCTGCGGCACGAAAGCGATCGTGGTCAGCACGCCCGCGACGATGCCCAGAGGATCGGCCTCCATGTCAGCGGCGCCGGGCCGCCCCAAGCCGCTGACTGCGCCCCCTTCGGGGGCAGCGAGCATGGGAGCAAAACATCATTCCGCCGCGAGTGCCGCGCGCGCGGCCGCGGCAGCGGCTCGCACCTGGGCGGGCGCGGTGCCGCCCGGGTGGTCGCGCGCCGCAACCGAACCCTCGAGCGTGAGCACCGCGTGCACGTCGTCGCCCACCAGCGGCGAAAACTGACGCAACTCGGCGACCGGCAGATCGGCGAGGTCCGCGCCCTTCGCTTCCGCATGACGGACCGCGCGAGCGACCGCCTCGTGCGCGTCGCGGAACGGCGCGCCGCGGCGCACGAGGTAGTCGGCGAGGTCGGTCGCGGTGGCGAATCCCTCACGCGCCGCCGCCCGCATGCGATCGGCCCGCACCGTGATGCCGGTGGCGACGAGATCGGTCATGATCGCCAGCGTGTCGGAGAGTGTATCGACAGTGTCGAAGAGCGGCTCCTTGTCCTCCTGGTTGTCCTTGTTGTAGGTGAGCGGCTGCGCCTTCATGAGCACCAGGAGGGCGACGAGATGCCCGACGACGCGCCCGCTCTTCCCGCGCACCAGTTCGGGAACGTCCGGATTCTTCTTCTGCGGCATGATCGAACTGCCGGTGCAGAAGCGATCGGCGAGGTCGACGAAGCCGAAGCGCGGCGACGACCACAGCACGAGTTCTTCGGCAAAGCGCGACAGGTGGATCATGACCAGCGCCGCGGCCGCCTCGAACTCGATCGCGAAATCGCGATCGGAAACCGCGTCGAGCGAATTGCCGACCACCGCATCGAATCCCAATTCCCGCGCGACTCGCGCGCGGTCGATCGGAAACGACGTCCCGGCGAGCGCGGCAGCGCCCAGCGGCAGCCGATTCACCCGCCGGCGGCAATCGGCGAGCCGCTCGCCGTCGCGCGCAAGCATCGCCTCGTAGGCGAGGAGGTGATGCCCGAAGGTGACCGGCTGCGCGACCTGCAGGTGCGTGAATCCCGGCATGATGGTCGCGGCGTGCATCTCGGCGAGATCGATCAGCGCCCGGCGCAGCGCGACGAGCCGCCGCGCGATCTCGTCGATCGCACCACGCAGCCACAGGCGCACGTCGGTGGCGACCTGGTCGTTGCGCGAGCGCGCAGTGTGCAGGCGCTTGCCGGCGTCGCCGACGAGCGCGGTCAGGCGCTTCTCGATGTTGAGGTGCACGTCCTCGTGATCGAGCGACCAGGCGAAGCGGCCGTCGGCGATCTCCTGGCGGATCTGCGCGAGGCCCCGCTCGATGGCGGCGAGGTCGGCGGTCGCGAGGATGCCGGTGGCGGCAAGCATGCGGGCGTGGGCGAGCGAGCCGTCGATGTCGGCGTCGGCGAGCCGCCGGTCGAAATCCACTGATGCGGTGTAGCGCTTGACGATCTCGCTCACCGGCTCGGCGAACCGCCCCGACCAGCCGCCGCTCGCGGCCGGCGCATCCGTTGGACTCGCCGGCGCGCAGGGAGCGCCGGCAGGCGGGTCGACAGGGGGTGGGCGTGCAGGCATGACGCGAACGGCCTCGTGGCGGGGAGCACGGTAGGCGCCGACAGCAGCGTGGGCACGCTTCGTGCGACGTGCCGGGCCTGCCGGCGAGCGCTCGGCATGAGCTTTGCATGCCGTCACGAAATATGTCGTCGATTATAAGACAAAACACACTGCCGGCCCTGCCGGACTTCCGCAATCTCGGCACGGTCCTGCGCATCCTCGTTGCCGTGAACGGCGGCGCGCTCGTCGTCGCCTTCGCGCGCGATCCCGCGCCTGCCGCAACGTTCGCGGGCTGGACCGCGGCCGTCACCGTCGTCGAACCTTACCTCTTCCTCGTACTGGTCGCGTTGTGGATCGGCTCGCCGTGGCTCGGACGGATGCGCTACGGCATCGGCGTGTCAATCGTCATGCTGGTCGTGACGCTGGCCGGCATCGCGATCTTCCAACTGTTTCGTGGGATCGAGGCGCTGCCGCCGGCCTACGTGCTGGAATGGATCGTCTGGGGGCTCTTCGCGGCCGCGACACTGCTCTTCTATTTCGCGCTGCGGGCACGCGCACTGTCGCCGGCGCTGGTCGAAGCGAGGCTCGCCGCCCTGCAGGCGAGGATCCGTCCGCATTTCCTCTTCAACAGCATCAACGCGGTGCTGTCCTTGGTGCGCAGCGAGCCGCGCCGCGCCGAGCGGGCCCTGGAGGACATGGCCGATCTCTTCCGCGTGCTGATGCGCGACAACCGCGAACTGACGCCGCTCGCCGACGAGCTCGAACTGTGCCGCCAGTATCTCGAACTCGAGCAGTTGCGTTTGGGCGAGCGGCTCGTCGTCGACTGGAACTTGAAGAGCATGCCGGCGGATGCGTTGGTTCCACCGCTCGTCCTGCAGCCGCTGCTCGAGAACGCGGTGTATCACGGCATCGAGCCATCGAGCGCCCCCGGCGTCGTCTCGATCAACGTCTTCCTCACCCGCGGCTACGTGCACGCGGTGCTCAAGAATCCCTACCGTCGTGACGGTGGCCATCACGCAGGCAACAAGATGGCGCTTGCCAACGTGCGCGAGCGGCTCGCCTTGCACTTCGACGCCGAGGCGAGCCTCGAGTCGCGGGTGACCCGAGACGGCTACGAAGTTCACATCCGGATGCCGTACCGTGCCGCCGACACCGATGCGGCGCAGCGCGCGTCCCACGCCGCCGCCGCGCCGGGGCGCGAGCGCGGCAACGGCAACGGGACCAGGCGCGTATCGGCGTCGCCATTCTTCGCTCCCCGAGGGGTCCATGCCTGAACCCGCACTGCGCGTACTCATCGTCGACGACGAGGCACCCGCCCGTCGCCGGCTGCGCGATCTGCTCGACGATTGCAGCGCGACGCTGCCGCTGGCGGTGGTCGGCGAAGCACAGAACGGCTGCGAGGCGCTCGATCTGCTGCACGGCGCGCCGGCCGATCTCGTGCTCACCGACATCCACATGCCGGACATGGATGGGATCGAGCTCGCGCGCCATCTCCTCAAGGTTTCGCATCCGCCCGTCGTCATCTTCACGACGGCCTTTCACGAGCACGCCGTACAGGCGTTCGAGGTCAATGCCGTGGATTATCTCCTGAAGCCCGTGCGCGCCCAGCGCCTGCTATCGGCCCTGCAGAAGGTGCCCCGCCTGAAGCCGCTCGCCGCCGACAAGCTCGCCGAGTTGCCCGCGGCCGCCCGCCGCTACCTGTCGGTCACCGAGCGCTCGCGCGTGCTGCTCGTCCCGGTCGAGGACATCGTCTACCTCAAGGCCGAGTTGAAGTACATCACGATCCGAACCCCGCAGCGCGAATACCTCCTCGAGGAGTCGCTCACCAAGCTCGAGAGCGAGTTCGGCGGTCGCTTCGTGCGCGTGCACCGCAACTGCCTCGTCGCGCGTGATTTCATACGTGGCTTCGAGCGGCGCGTGAACGACGACGGCGACGCGCACTGGGAGGTCGTGCTGAGCGACGTGCCGGAGACGGTGCCGGTTTCGCGCCGCCAGCAATTCGTGGTTCGCGAATCGGGACGGGTGTCCACCGTCTGACCGGCGGACACCCGTTCGTCCTCCGCCCGGCGCCAGCGGTGCGCGTCGGCTGCATCTGCCAGCGCACGATACCGGCGGCGCGCACTCCCTGTACACTTCCGCGTCGCTTTCCCGCCGATCACTTCGATGCGCACCCTCATTTGCGGCTCGCTCGCGTACGACACCATCATGGTGTTTCCGGATCAGTTCTCGCGGCACATCCTGCCCGATCAGGCGAAGGTGCTGTCGGTGTCGTTCCAGATCGGGGAGATGCGGCGCGAGTGGGGTGGCTGTGCGGGCAACATCGCCTACAACCTCGTGGGGATCGGCGGCGAGCCCGCGGTGATGGCCACGGTGGGCGACGACGGACTCGAGTACCGCGAACGCCTGGCCGCGCTCGGCATCGGCATCGACGGCGTGCGCCATGTTCCCGGCGCGTACACGGGGCAGGCATTCATCATCACCGATCTCGACGACAATCAGATCACCGCGTTCCACCCGGGCGCCATGAATTTCTCGGAGCAGAGCCGGGTCGGTGACGTCGCCGGGGTCGGCCTTGGCATCATCGCGCCCGACGGCAAGGAGGGCATGCTCCAGCACGCGCGCCAGTTCGCGACTGCCGGCATCCCGTTCATCTTCGATCCCGGGCAGGCGATGACGCTCTTCGATGGTGCCGAACTCGTGGCGCTGATCGAGATGGCGCGCTACGTCGCCGTCAACGACTACGAGGGCCGCATGCTCTCGGAACGCACGAAGCTGCCGCTGGCCACGATCGCGGAGAAGGTCGAGGCGCTCGTGGTGACGCACGGCGCCGAAGGCTCGGTCATCCACGCCAGTGGTGTCACCTATGCCATTCCCGCCGCTCGACCCGAGGCGGTGCTCGACCCCACGGGCTGCGGCGACGCCTATCGCGCGGGACTCCTCTACGGGATAGCGCACCGCTGGGACTGGCAGCGCACCGGCGGCCTGGCGTCGGTTCTCGGTGCGCTCAAGATCGCCGCGCGCGGCGCGCAGAAGCACGTGGTGACGCGCGAGCGCGTGGCCGAGCTCTATCGCGAGACGTTCGGCGACTCGTTGTGGTGACGCGCGCGACGGCGCGGCCTGCGCTGCCGCGGCGCGCCCCGGAGCCCGCTATCCGAACGGCTTCGCCAGGCGCGGCGCCCGCGATGGCACCTGCACGAGTCGCCGATCCGGCAGGCTGATCGCCGTCAGCGTTCCCCCCCACACGCAGCCCGAATCGAGCATCAGCACGTCGTCGGTCAGCATGAGGCCGAGCGTCGACCAGTGACCGCAGACGATCGGCGAGCCTTTCGCCCGTCGTGCCGGCTGCTCGAACCATGGGATGAAGCCGCGCGGCGTGTGCGCGATCCCGCGCTTCTCCTTCAGTTCGAGCGTGTCGTCGGCCCGGCAGAAGCGCAGGCGCGTGCAGGCATTGACGATCACCCGCAGCCGATCGAAGCCCTCGAGATCGTCGGACCAGCGCGTCGGCGCATCGCCGTAGAGTACGGCGAGGAAGTCCTGCGCTTGCGGGCCCGCGAGGGCGGCCTGCACCTCGGCGGAGAGTTCGAGTGCCTTCGCCACCGTCCACGACGGCAGGAAGCCCGCATGCACCAGCGCGAAGGCGCCGTCGCTCGCTACCAGCGGGCGCGCGGTGAGCCACGCGACGAGTTCATCGCGATCGGGCGCGGCGAGGATATCGTCGAGCGTGTCCCCCTTGTGCTGTCGACGGATACCGGCAGCGACGGTGATGAGATGGAAGTCGTGGTTGCCCAGCACCGCCGTGCACGATGCGCCGAGCGCCATCACCTCGCGCAGCACGCGTAACGAGCCGGGGCCGCGGTTGACGAGGTCGCCGACGAGCCATAGCGTGTCGCTGCGCGGCGAGAAGGCGATGCGCTCGAGGAGCTCGCAGAACTCGGTGTGACAGCCTTGTATGTCGCCGATCGCGTAGTGCGCCATGCGCGGTCCGACGCGGTCGTGACGAAGCCAACGCGCCGCTGCTAGAATTGAACCGATTCTAGCAAGCCACAGCCGGCGCTCCCGGCGCCGACGTCTCCTGTCTTCCTTCCCGCTCAATCCGCAGCAGCGCGAGGCGGTGCGCTACTGCGACGGCCCGCTCCTCGTCCTCGCCGGCGCCGGCAGCGGCAAGACGCGCGTCATCACCGCCAAGATCGCGCACCTCATCGAGCAGGGCTGCGATCCGGCGCAGGTGGTGGCGATCACCTTCACCAACAAGGCCGCGCGCGAGATGCGCGAGCGCGCGCAGGCGCTGCTCGGGCGGCAGGGGCGGGCGGAGGCGGCGAGCAAGCTCGTCATCAGCACCTTCCACGCCTTCGGGCTCCTCCTCTTGCGCCGCGAGGCGAGCGCGGCGGGTCTGCGTCCCGGCTTTTCGATCCTCACGCCGGGGGACCTCGAAGCGGTCGTCGCCGAACTCGTGGCCACTGTCGATCGGGCGCGTGCCCGCGCGGCGCAGTGGCGCATCAGTGCCTGGAAGAACGCGCTCGTCACCCCGGCGGCCGCGCTCGCGCAGGCGCAAAGCGAGGAGGAGACGGTCGCAGCGCGTGCGTACGCGAACTACGACGAGGCGCTCGCTGCGTATCGCGCAGTCGACTTCGACGACCTCATCGTGCGCCCGCTCGCGCTGCTCGAGTCCGACGCCGATGCCGCACGGCGCTGGCAAGAGCGCTGCGCACATGTGCTCGTCGACGAATACCAGGACACCAATCCCGCGCAGTACCGCCTGCTGCGCGCGCTGGTCGGCACGCGTACGCCGTTCACCGCAGTCGGCGACGACGACCAGGCGATCTACGGCTGGCGCGGCGCGACCCTCGACAACCTCGCGCAGCTGCCGCGCGACTATCCCACGCTCAAGGTGGTGAAGCTCGAGCAGAACTACCGCTCGACGGTGCGCATCCTGAGGAGCGCCAACGCGCTGATCGGCAACAATCCCAAGCTCTTTCCCAAGCGGCTGTGGAGCGAGTTGGGCCACGGCGAGGCGATCCGCGTGACGCCGATGGCCGACGACGAGACCGAGGCGCAACGGGTGATCGATCGCATCGCCGGCATCAAGTTCGAGCGTCGCGCGAACTATGCCGACTTCGCCGTCCTCTACCGCGGCAACCACCAGGCGCAGGCGTTCGAGACCGCGCTGCGCGCGCAGGGCATCGCCTACGAGATCTCGGGCGGGCAGTCGATCTTCGAGCGCAGCGAGATCAAGGACATCGTCGCCTACCTGCGACTCATCGCCAACGACGACGACGATCCCGCGTTCCTGCGCGCGGTGGCCGCGCCCCGGCGTGGGGTGGGGCGCACGACGCTCGCGCGGCTCGCCGAAGTCGCGACGCGGCGCGGCGAGAGCCTCTTCGCGGCAACCTTCGCGCCGGAGCTCGCCGAGGGGGTGCCGGCGCGCCAGCGCGAGGGCCTCGCCGAGTTCTGTGGGCTCGTCAACGACCTGCGGCATCGGGCCTTGCGCGAACCCGCGGGGCGCCTCCTCGACGAACTCCTCGCGCGCAGCGGTTACGAGGCCTGGCTGGTCGACACGCTCGACAAGCGCGACGCACAGGTGCGCACGAAGAGCGTGCGCGACTTCACCGGCTGGCTCGCCCGCAAGGGCGAAGCCGATTCCCGCAATCTGGTCGAGCTCACGCAGATGGTGGCGCTCGTGACCATGCTCGAGGGTCGTGAGGGCGAGCGCACCGACGCCGTGCGCCTGTCGACGATCCATGCCGCGAAGGGCCTAGAATTCCCGCACGTCTTCATCGTCGGTCTCGAAGAAGGGATCCTGCCGCATCGCGAGGCCGTCGACGCCGACAATGTCGAGGAGGAGCGGCGCCTCATGTACGTGGCGCTCACCCGCGCGCAGCAGTCGCTGCACCTGTCGTGGTGCCGGACGCGCAAGCGCGCCGGCGAGCGCGTAGGCTGCCAGCCGTCACGGTTCATCGGCGAGCTCGTGCAGGACGATCTGCGCTACGCCGACGCCCCGCGGACCGCAGACGAGGCTGCGGAAGAGAAGATCGCTGGCAACGCGCGACTCGCGTCGCTGAAGGCCCTGCTGTCGCGTTGACGCAATCGGCGAGGCGACGCGCGCGCCCGTCGCCGTGGAAAGAAGCATGACGTGGGCGTCGTCGCGACACGCGCGATCGCGCGAACCCTACCGCTGCTGGCCGGTATCCTCGATGTCGTGTGATCCGCGGGTCACGTGCGTGACCCGCTCAGGGATCGAGCAGGTTCTTGCTCTTCTTGTTGCCAGAGGGTGGCGCGAACGCGCCGCGGGTCGTACGGCTGGGGGTGCCCGGATCGGTCGGCGGTAGTGCGGTCACGACCGGCGGCGGAGTGACGACCGGTGGCGGTGTCACGACCACCACTGGCGGCGGCGGTGCCGGCGGCGGATAACACTCCAGCGGACCCGCCGTTCCCGGCGTGCCGCCGGGGTTGGCGGGGTTGGCCTTATAGGTCGCTTGCGCCACCGCGCTGGTGGACGCCGCCGAGAGCAGGAGCACCACTGCCGGGGCGGCGACCGCGGCACCCGCATGCTTGATGAACACGCGCCGCGCGGCTTCCCCGCTCAGTCCGTTGCGGTCTTCCGTGGGCGGATCCTCAAGTTGCTTGATCATTTCCGGCTCCATCCATCGGTCATCCGTTGCGAGTGCGAACCCGCAACGGTCCTCCAAAAACACAAGCACGTTTCGTGCCGGCCCCAGGATATCATGTAAATCAATAGATTGCAGTCACTTGACGGCGCATGCTCGCCGACTGGGGTTGGTCATTGTAAAAAAACTCGACACCTCCGAATGCTCCTTGTGATTATAGCGGTCAATCGCATGCATCGGTCTCCGGTCGATGGCCGGTGGCTGCGAGGTGCGGCGCCGGCACGACGTTGCATACGAGTTCGACCGCCGCATCGAGTGAGGCATGGTCGAGGCGATAGGCGGGAGTGGATCCGATCCAGGTCACCAGACGCTCGACTCGTCCGAAGTCCAGGCGCTGGCGCAGCACGAGACACTCGTCGAGCAACTTGCCGAGCGCCTCGAACGCGGGCAGCCTGACCAATCGCGTGTCTGCGCCGGGGGCGTATGTCGGAAATACGAGCGCGGCGACGGGACACGGAACGGCCGCCGGCGGCAGCCATGATCGCGACGGCGGCAGGTAGATCACGCGCTTGCCGTCGGCACGAACGTGGTGCGGCAACTCGCGCAACTGCGGAAAGCGCCCGGCGAGTGCTTCGAGCCCCGACAGCTTGACGCAGATCGCAAGCGGGACCGGGAAGACGTCGAAGGTGCCGTCCGCCAGCAATGCGACCTCGTCCGAGTAGAGCCGGTAGCCGGCGTGAACCAGCGCTGCCGTGAGCGTCGACTTGCCGCTGCCCGGCGCGCCCGGCAGCAGGAGGCACGCGGCGTCGTTCCCGACGACGCCGGCATGGATGTCGAGCAGAAACTCGTGGCGGTTGACCGCGGTGATCCACACCAGCGATTTCACGACGGGGGCGAGTTCGTCGGTGTGTGCACAGGTCTCGCTGATCTCGCGATCCCGGTACACGACGATGCGCGTTCCGGCGTCGACGATGTCGATGGTGACGTCCACGGCACCGGTCCCGGTCGCCAGATGTGCCAGCACGGGGTGCACGGCGCGCGCGTGCTCGGCCCTGGCGAAGGCGACGCGGAACGTGGTTCCCAGGAGGCGATAGCAATGTTCCTCGATGACCGCATACGGCACCGGCGTCCGGTGCGAGGCCGGGGTCGTGGCGGGGATGGTTACGTTCGGGCGCGCCGGTACAGGGAGGGTGAGGGCCGTTTCGCATTGCGCGAGCGCGGCGGCGACGCGTTGCTCGCTCGTTGCTGCGTCGAGGCCCTGCAGGTCCTGTAGAGCGCGTGCGGCCGCGGGCGCGTCGTGGCCCTCTTGCACGAGGCTGCAGACCAGCGCTGCGGTGGGATTGAGCAGATGCAGCGTCTGCGCTTCCTCGCGGAAGAGCACCCCTGCGCCATCGAGGTAGAAGAGGTGCGCGTCGGCGCGCAGGGCAGCGATGGCGGCGTCGGGATCGCGCGGCACGCGGTGATCCGGAAACGCTCCTTCCGCGAGTCGGCTCGCATGGCCGGCAACAGGCGAGCGACCACTGCCTGATGCGTGCGGCGGAGGCAGCGGGTCGACGCTGGCGCTCACGCCGCGGCGTCCTCCGCCTCGCCCCGGGTGCGGGCGCCCCGACCGGTGGTCAGGCGCCAAACCGGCAGTGCGAGGTAATCGTGCACGAACTTGACAGCGAAGTACCCCGAGAACAGCCAGTCGGGCAACTTCAGCATGCGGAAGTGGATGATGCGCGGAGTCGTCATCGTGCGCCACACGTAGCGCAGGCGGTCTGCGCCACGCTCGCGGGCGAGGAAATGATAGCGTGACACGTGGTTCTGCGACGGCACGGGTGCGGCGGACCGAAAGAGGCGCGCTTTGCTCTCCTGCAGCAGCCAGTCGCCGTCCCGTTCGGAAGCGATGGCTCGTGCGACGCGATCGGGAAGTGATGCGGCGAACAGGTCGTGTGCGAGTGCGAGTCCGAGGTGCAGGACGCGTCGCAGGCCCGCTTGCCGTGCACGGGCCACCAGGGCGTCCCAGTCGAGTCCAGGATGACGATGCAGCAGTGCCGCCACGTCGGCCACCCAGAGCAGGCGCCACCACTGGTCCTTCCAGCCGTGCAGGCAAGCCGTGAGAACCGTGTCCTCGAGTGCGAGGGTGGGGACCTCGCGGCCTTCGATCGCGATCGCCGTCGTCCGCGCCCGGATGCCTTCGACGTCGATGCGCGCGACGAGCGCCGCCGGCGCGAAGGCGCAGTGCGGCTCGACAGGAGTGCAGCCTTCGGCGAACAGGATGTCCTGTCCCACGTAATCGTGACAGGCGGCGGTCACGCGCGGCGACAGATCCGCCTGGTCGGAGCGGTAGCCGAGGCGGGCGAGCGCGGCAATCGTGCGATCCATGTCGTCGCGCGCGACGAGCACGTCGAGATCGCGGCTTGGGCGGATCCAGGCGCTGCCATAGGCGATGGCCGCGAGGGCCGGCCCCTTGAAGGCGAGCGTCGGGATACCTGCCGCGGTCAGCGTGTCGAGGATCGCGAAGAGGTCTCGGATGCGGGTGCGGCCTCGCGCTTGTGCGTCGACGAGGAAGGCGTCGGCCGCCTGGAGCATGCCGGTGGGAACGGCCTCGCCGGTAAGGGCGCGCAGGCCGCGACACAGGAGTCCCGCGACGCCATGGTCGAGGGCGAGTTGGACCGCCGCGGTCCAATCGGCCTCAGGTACCTCGGCGATCCGCGCCGGCGTGCAGGGGTCCCACGCCGAGCGCACCACGCGGACCAGCAGTTGCTCGCCGGCGGACGGCGGCCCCCCGGAAGGCGTCACTGCGCTGCCCGGCCGGTGCCGACCGTCGGTATGGTCGGCCGTGTGACGTGGTTCGTCATCAGGGCCTCGACTGCTCCTCGACGATTGCGATGTTGCCGCCTTGCGGCACGACGACGACAGCATGGCGCTGGCCCGCGGCATCCACCACCTCGTACAGATCGGCCGTGACGGACGCCCCCGGCGGGATCTCGATCCTAGCAGTGAAGCAGACGGTCCGGTCGAACGCCACTGCCCGGGCGGTGAGGCTGAAATGGCGACGGTGGTCCGTGCTTTCCATACCCGTGCTCGAAATCGTCACGCGGTCGCTCGCGATTCCGCGCTCGTGCATGAGTTCGAGCTTGGCCACCGCATCCTGCGGCACGCCGGCGGACGTGAGCCCGTCCCGGAAGCTGCCGGTGTAGGGAGCGGCTTCCGGCCCGCTCCATGTGCAGCCTCGACGCAACTCGTGCGTGGCCCCGGCCTCGAGCGAGCGCGGGTCGTCGGCGTCAAGGCGCAAGCCGGCGGCCGGAACCGAAGGTGTGCGCAGTTCTTCCCGCACATCATCGATCAACCAGACGAGGAGCAGCGCGATGGCCGGAATCAGGATCAGCGCGCTCCCGAGGCGCCACTCCGAGGTCCTGCCCGTCCGCGTCGCGCCATCGCCGGCCGTCGGCGGGGACACGGGCAGGAGCCCCTCCCACGGGCACTTGGTGCAGCGATAGCGGCGCACGTCGCGAAAGAGCCCGACCAGGCGATCATGACCGCGACGGTGTGCCCGATGGACCACGCCCCCGCATCTCGGACAGCAACGTCGCGTGCGGTCGGGTCCGTTCTCCGCTTCTCGCTGCCCCTCGATCAAGAGCCAACCTCGCAAGGTCCGCGTCACAACGCGCCGACCCATTCCGTGGCGGGATTGTACGGTACGGCCTCCTCCGCCTCCTTCTGGCCACGGTCCGAACGCGCGGTCAGGTGGCCGTAGCGAGGACGAGGATGTCCTTCCGTCGCTTCTCGAGGCGGCCGAAGAGGCCATGAAACAGCAGCTTCGGTGACGTGAGGATGAGCCCCATTCGGATCGGGTCGAAACCGCTCTCGACGGTGCCGTCGGCGGCCGCCATGTAATTGAAAACGAATGCGGAGTTGACGAAGGGCAGCCAGGTGTCGACGTAGCTGCGAGGGATGACGCGGTCGATCCGGAAGCCGCGGGCTTCGAGCATGGCGACGAGCCGGGTGCCCGCGAGGATATGCCGATGGAACGGTTGGTGCAGCGGTCCGACCCGGTCGATCGGATCGGCGAGGTCGATGTGCTCGGCGTTCGGGGTGCCGACAGCCAGCACGCCACCCGGTCTGCGCACGAGATCGGCCAGGTCGTCGAGATAGCGACCGGGATCGGGAGCGTGCTCCACCACATCCTGGCTCGTCACCACGTCGTAGCCGGTTCCAAGCACCGCTGGATCCGCGAAGTCCGGCGAGTAGGGGTCGTAGCCACGCGCGTACGCGAAGCCACGCTCGTGCAGGAAGCGCACGAAATTGCCGTTTCCGCACCCGTGATCGAGGATGCGGATGTCGGTCCGGAACCGCGCCGGATCGAGATCGCGCAGTCGCTGTGCGAAGATGCGACGTGCAAAGAAGTCCAGCGGCTGGCGCTGCATGAAGTACCCAGCGTAGTAGCGCGCGTAGTCGATGGGTTCGACCGCATGCAGCGAGGCGCAATCCGGGCAGCGCCACATCGTGAAGCGTTCCGTGCGGAAGCGCTGGGCATTGGAATTGACCATGCTGACGTCCCGGCTTTCCTCGAAGCGGCCGACGCTGCAGATCGGGCAGACCCCGGGATCGGCAGTGGTGGACCGATCAGGCCACGATGCTCGCGCCATTCGGACGGGACCGCTCGCTGGAATCGTCGACAGGCAAGGCGTCTTGGCATCCCGAACCTCCGGCCGACGCCGCGTCTTGCGCGGGATGCCGGGAGCCCGGGTCGAGCGGCTCGCCGCCGGGTTCACGAAAGTACTGTCGGCTGGGTTTACAGTGGTTCGATTGGACATCGGGTGTTCAATTCCAAGTAATTGAAATATAAGATGAATAATTGGTGGCACGACACATGCTTATCAGTGCCCGCGAAGATCCAATCACGCTGCACGAGGAGAAACCATGAAGTCCAGTACCGGGAATTTTTCGAAGAAGCTTCGCGCTCTGGCCTGTGGCGGGCTGTTCGCCTGCATGGCGATGAGCGCCAGCGCGGACCCCACGCTGACCAATTCCGACGGCACGTTCGATCCGTTCGGCGGCTTCGACTGGAACAAGGCAGGCAACGTCCTGACCTTCGGCCCGATCGTCAACGGCGGCACCGTTACCTCGGTTTTCTGGGCGAATGCGGTCAAGCTGAACGACACCAGCAGCAATCCGTTCAGCACTCCGGGTCTCGATCCGAGCGGTTCCGATTACGAGTACACGGTGTACGCCACGATCACGGAAACCATCTCCTGTGGCGGCGCCATCGGCGATCCGTGCGGCACCATCGCGTCCTTCGCGGTGACGGGCGGTAGCTGGACGATCTACTACGACACGTCCCCGGACGCGAATCTGGTCACGGGCACGGGAATCACCGACGGCACCACGCTGCTCACCGGCAGCGTGTCGGGTGGCGGCGGTGTCTTCAGCCTCATCCCGGGTGGTGGTATTGGCGTGTTCAACTATCAAGGCGCGGTCACCTATACGAATTCGACGTACATCAATCCGGCACTGGTGTCGTCCACCGCGACGTCCACGCTGCAGGTGGGCGGTGCCACGACGGACTGGGTTCCCCCGACGGGTCAACCGGGTGGCGGATCGATCGTGGGTGCGCTGGCATTCCAGGCCGACGGCAATCAATCGTTCAAAGCACGTAGCGTTCCAGAACCGAGCACGCTCCTGCTCCTGAGCGGTGCTCTCCTTGGCCTCGCGGTGGTACGTCGCAAGGTTTCGCCCAAGGCGTAGTTCGCATCGAGCCGGCCGCTCCTTCCGTCGAAGCAAGCTGGCGGAACTGGCGGAAGTCAAAGGGTGAGAGCCCGCGTTCCCGACAGGGGCGCGGGCTTTTGCTATGGGGTGTCGCCGACCCGGGGCAGGGGCCATCACGGCGGCCGCCGCGGCGGCCACTGATCGTGTGAGGTCAGCGTGTCAGTGCGCGCTCGATCGCGCCCACGAGCGTCGGTGTCGGCGCGCAGGCACCCAACCAGCCCTGGACCTGCGTCGCCCGCTGGCGGAATCGGGGGTCCGTGACGAGCCGCTGCACCGCATCGCGAATCCGGCGCGTGTTCACGCGGTCCGCTCGAATCGTCAGCCCCGCCCCCGAGGCGCCGACGAAGTGCATGTTGAGGAGCTGGTCGAGATTGGCGGGAATCCCCAGCACCGGTGTCCCGGCCTGGAGCGCCTGGTGCGTTGCGGGGCTCCCACCATTGCAGATGACGAGTTGCGCGATGGTCGCGAGTTCGCTCCCGGGCAACCACGCCCGAACGAACACGTCGCGACTCGACGGCAGATCGCAGGGCATGTTCCCGGTCGCGACCGCGGCGCGCCAGCCGAGAGCGCGGACCGCGGTGACGATGGCGTGCAGCAGCGTCGGATCGCCCGAGCTTCCGAGCGAGACGTAGACGAGCGGTCGCACGTCGCTTCCACCGTGCAGATCCGGGGGCATCGGCAGGTGCGGCGACCACACCACCGGACCGAGGAATACGTGGCGATCCGGGTGCCACTCGCCGCCGAGAGGCACCATTTGCGGCACGTCGGCGAACAGCGTCACGTCGCCGTCCGTGAAGATGCCGCGCAATCCATGGGTGATCGGCGGCATTCCGTGCTGGCGCCGGAGTCGCTGCATCGGCTTCGCGTGGTGAGCGAGGATCATCGGTTCCAGCAGCCGGAAGGCACGCTCGCAGACGCCCACCCCGAGGAGCCGGGTCGCGCGATGCACGGGGACCGGGAAGCGGACCGCCGCGTACGGGCTCCAGTACGCATTCGAGATTGCGAAGTACGGGATTCGGGCAAGCCGTGCGCTGACCGCCAGCGAAAGACGGAAGTCGCCCACGATCACGTCAGGGCGGACGTGGGCGATGAGGCGCGCATCGTCGCTGGCGTAGCGTTCGAGCACGTCGTAGGGAAACACCGGCCGGCCGGCCGCGACCGCGGCCAGGTACGCTCGGGTGCCGATGGCCCACAGGTCATGCACCGGCAGGTTCGCATCCTGGGCGAGACGGCGGAAGTCGGGACCAGTCGCGAGGCTCACGTCGTAGCCTTCCTGGGCGAGCCCACGGGCGAGCACGACGGGGCGCGCCACGTGCGCCGCCGTGGCCGGCTCGGCAAAGAAGAGCACACGCGTGGTCATTCGCGTTCGCAGGACATCGGGGCTCGTGCGGGGTCGCCATTGTAGGCTCGCAGGCCCCCCGGTTCGGGCGTGCGCATCGAGTAATATGGCCTGCCATCCCATGCATCCGCGAAACCCTTGGTGAAACGCTGCACTCGCTGCCTGCTTCCGGTGACGGTGCCCGGTGCGGACATCGATCGCAGCGGAACCTGTGCCTTCTGCCGCAGCCACGTCGCGAGCGATGGGCGGGCTTCCGCAGCGGTGCGTGCGGCGCGGCGCGCCGACCTCGAGACGGCGTTCGCGGAAGCACGCGGAAACGGGCCGTACGAGGCGCTGGTATGCCTGTCAGGCGGCAAGGACAGCCTCGACCTCCTCTACCGCGCCAAGGTTGACCACGGCTTGCGCGTACTCGCCTTCACGGTCGATGCCAACATTCCCGACGTCGCGTGGCGCAGCATCCGGCGCACGGTCGAGAAGCTGGGGGTGGACCATCTCGTCTACCGGCCCGATCCCGAGTTCTATCGCAAGCTATTCGCCTATCTGCTGCGCAACCAGGAAGCGCGGGGAGCCGTCTACACGGTCTCGTACGTGTACGCGCCGCTCTTCGAAGGCGACGCGCTCACCGTGGCGACGGAGCGCGGCATTCCGCTCGTTCTCGCCGGCTATTCGCCCGGCCAGCCCGAGCCCGAGCGAATGGAATACGAATTCGCACGCAAGCTCATCGAGGCGACCGACTGGACGCCCCCCGGATTGCGCGATGCGGGGGTGTTCAGCGAGATCGACCTCGCACGCTTCTGGAATCCGGCACGGTACCCGTCGGGAACGCGCTTTCCGCGCTATCTCGCGCCGTACCATGCGTGGGACTACGATCAGGACGCAATGATGCATCGCGTGGTGAATCTCGGCCTCGTCGAGCGCCGATCGCACGCAAGTCCGGTGAACAGCAACTATCCGGTGAATTGGCTCCTCATGTATTCGGACCTGCGCAACTTCGGCTACAACCCCTATGCTCCCGAGTTCTGTGCACTCGTCCGTGAGGGCAAGGCGAGCCGGCTGTACTGGCGTGCGATGGCGCCGTTCGTGGACTTCATGATCCGGCGCAAGGTGCTGCAGGGCGCCCAGGTGGCGCAGCAGATGCGCTGGCTGGGCTTGCGCGCGGAGGATCTCCGCATCACCCGCCCGCGCGGAGCCTACGACCCCGTGGCGTGATGGCGAGCATCCTGCCTTCGCGGCCGGCAATCGTGCCGGATCTCGTGATCGCGCGCCTGCAGGCCGGGGCCGCGAATGTCGCCTTCCAGGCGCCCGATGCCGCCGACCGGTGGCAGCCGTGGACGTGGTCGGCCTTCGCGACTCGCGTGGCGCGCATCGCACAGGCATTGCGGGGGCGCGGTATCGCGCGCGGCCAGCGCATCGCCATCCTCGCGCCCACGAGCATGGAGTGGGAATGCGTGCAGATGGCGGCCCTGGTGCTGGGCGTTTCGGTGGTTGGGGTGGACGTCAACTATCCGCGCGCGCTGCGCGACGAGGTCCTGCGATTCGTACCGATCGCCGGCATCTTCGTGCACGACGGGGAAACTGCCGCCACGATCCCGGCGGAGTTCGCCGCGACGGTGCGCACATTCGTGACGTTCGGCCCGCGCGCGGCAGGGACCCCGCACGCGGCCATGGCGCTGGATGAGCTGCTCGCGGGAGAACAGGGGACAGCTACGCTCGCCGCCCTCGTCGAGGCGCAACCCGGCGACGAGGCGCTCGTGGTCTTCTCGTCCGGAACGACCGGCCGGCCGAAGCCGATCGCGTACACGCATGCGCAGGTGCTGCTCGCGGTGCAGTCGATCCTCGCGGCCTATCCCGACATCGCGGAGGGCAGCCGACTCCTGTGCTGGTTGCCGCTCGCGAACCTGTTCCAGCGCATCGTCGATTTCTGCGGCATCGCGCGCGGCGCAACGAGTTACGTGATCAGCGACCCGCGGGAAGTCGCGCGCTACTTGCCGTTGGCCAACCCGCATCTCATCATCGGCGTCCCGCGGTTCTTCGAGCGCCTGCAGGCGGGGATCGTGGACCGCGTCCGTGCTTCGCGCGGACCCTTCGCCGCGCTCGCCACGCACGCGCTCATGGCTGGCGCCCGTCGGGCGCGCGGCAGCCGTGAGGCCGGCGAGCAATCGTCCGCACGGCGTCGGTCGGTGCGCCTGGTGCATCGAATCGTGGCGAGGCGCGTGCGTCGCGTGTTCGGCAGCAGCCTGCGCTTCGTCGTGAGCGGCTCGGCGCCGATGCCGCTGTGGCTGCTCGACTGGTTCGATGGCATCGGCGTGCCCGTCTACGAGGCGTACGGCGTGAGCGAGGATATCGTGCCGGTCGCGATGAACCGGCCGGGCAGGCGGCGGGCGGGCACGGTGGGGCAGCCCGTACCCGGTCAGGAGGTCGTGCTTGCCGAGGACGGCGAGATCGTCGTGCGCGGTCCGGGCGTGTTCCGCGGCTACCTGTCGCCGGCCGGCGCGCCGGAAGGCGGGCCGGATGCGCGCGGCTACTGGCACACGGGCGACTACGGTGAATTCGATCGCGACGGGTTTCTGCGCGTGACCGGACGCAAATCCGACGCCTTCAAGACTGGCGCCGGCAAATGGATCACCCCGGCGGCGATCGAGGCCATCCTGCGGCAACCGGTGTACGTCGAGCATGCAGTGCTGCTGGCTGCGGGACGGCAGTTCGTCGTCGCGCTGCTCGCGATCGACACCGCCCTCGTCGGGCGGGACGGCAAGCGACGGTCGAGCGCGGCGACTCCCTTGGGCGACGACGCGGTTGCCGCGATCGCGCGCAGCGACGTGGCCAGTCTCGCCGCCGCACTGCCGCGCCACGAGCGTCCGACGGGCTTGCTGCTGACCACGCGCCGGTTCACGCTCGAGGGCGGTGAACTCACGGCCAACCTCAAATTGCGCCGCCGCGCCGTCGAAGCGCACTACGCGGCCGCGCTCGCCGCACTCCTGGCCGCGCTGGAGGCTCGCGAGCAGGAGGTTGGCGGCGACCGTCACGGACCGGTGGACACGCTCGTGGTGCACTGGGCGTGAGCGGGCGTCGATGGGCACTCATCCCCGACCGACGTGCGAGGTCATGCCACCCGCGCGCGGCTGCGCACGAGGCCCCGTGACGTGAGCACGACGTTCATCACCGGCGGCACAGGCGTGCTGGGGAGTCAGATCGTCCGCCACCTCCTCGAGCAAGGAAGCGATCGCCTCGTGCTGCTCGTGCGCGCAGCCTCCGCCGCCGACGCCCGGGGCCGACTCGAATCGCTGGGCGAGTTCTGGGGATTGCCGCGCGAGGCGATCGACGGTCGGGTGGAAACCGTCATGGGCGACACGTCACTGCCTTCGTTCGGTCTCGATCCGCGATGGCTCGCGTCCATCGCTGCGGATCTCACGCGGATCGTCCACTGTGCCGCGCTCGTGCGCATGAACCTGCCGCTCGAGCAGGCGCGTGCATCGGCGCTGAGCGCCGCGCGCAATGTCGTCGACCTCGCGCGGGCCGCGACGCGCAGTGGCTCGCTCGCCAAGGTCGAATTCGTGAGCACGGTTGGCGTGGGCGGCTTGCTGCCCGGTGTGCTGCCGGAGCGCTTCATCGTGGAATCCCGCGACTATCACAACACGTACGAGCAGGCCAAGGCGGAGGCTGAAGCCGTCGTCGAGCGGGCCATCGCGGACGGACTGCCGATCACCGTGCACCGCCCGAGCATGGTGGTGGGACATTCGCAGACCGGCAAGGTGAGGCAGTTCCAGATCTTCTATCACCTCGTGGACTTCCTCTCCGGACGGCGCACGCGCGGGTTCTTCCCGAGTCTTGGCGAAACGCGCCTCGACGTGGTACCGGTCGACTACGTGGCCGATGCCGTCGTCTGGTCGAGCACCACGAAGGACACGGCCGGGCGCGTGCTGCACCTGTGCACGGGGCCGGCAGGATCGCCGCGGCTCGATGCGCTGCGCTCGCGGGTGCGCGCCGCCTATCGTCGTGCGGGCATTGGCGTGCCGGCCGCGATCACCTTGCCGGCGAGCGCGATTCGCATGGCGCTGCCACTGGTATCCGCGATCGTGCCCCGCGAGCGACGCCGCGCCCTTGGCACGCTGCCGATCTTCCTCGCGTATCTCGCCGGCAGCCAGGGATTCGCGAACGCCGACACCCGACGCACCCTCGGCGCGGCGGGCATCGACTTGCCGGCACCGGACGCCTACCTCGACCGGGTGCTCGACGCGTACCTCGCCACGCGAAGGGTGTCGTCATGATCGACGAAGCCGATGCCGTGCAGCCGGCGACGGCTGCCGCCCGCAGCGGTTCGCAACGGGCCGAAGTGGCCATGAGGCAGGCGTTCGTCGATGTCCTCGTGGCGGTGCGCAGCGTGATCCGCCAGCCGCGGCGAAGCGCGATGGGTTTCCTTGCGGTGGGCATGGGCGTGCTCGCTTACCTGCTCGCAGCGGGCTTCATCGAATGGATGTACTACGGCCTGCGGGAGGGCACGATCAAGTCGGGATTGGGCCATCTCCAGGTGAATCGTGAAGGCTATCGCGCCGGCGGCCGCGCCGATCCGTATCGCTATCTCCTTCCCGACGGCTCCGCACGGCAAGCCGCACTCGAGACGCTCCCTGGTGTCGTCACCGTCGCCCCGCGTCTTGCGTTCAGCGGCCTTGCCAGCGTGGGGGACGCGACCATCTCGTTCATCGGCGAGGGCATCGTTCCCGAACGCGAAGGCGCGCTCGCCGGGTCGGTGGACGTCGTCGCCGGCAAGGCGCTTCGCTCCGACGATCCCGACGGCATTCTGCTGGGGCAGGGGCTCGCGCGCACGCTGCAGGCCAAGGAGGGCGATCCGGTGGTGCTGCTGGTGACGACGCAGGCGGGCGGCGTGAATGCGGTGGAGGGGAGGGTGCGCGGGATCTTCTCCACCGTGACCAAGGCCTACGACGACACGGCCTTGCGCGTCACGCTTCCGCTCGCGCAACGGCTGCTGCGCACGCAGGGTGCGCACACGTGGGTCGTGCTGCTCGACGACACCACACGCACCGATGTGGTCGCGAGGGAGCTGCGCACGCAGCTTGCGGGTTCGGGGCTCGAGGTGAACACGTGGCGTGACCTCGCCGATTTCTACACCAAGTCGGTGGCACTGCTGTCGCGCCAGGTTACCGTGGTGAAGTGGATGATCGGCGTCATCATCATCCTCGGCATCTCGAACACGCTCTTCATGAACGTGACCGAGCGCACGGGCGAGATCGGGACGGCGATGGCGCTGGGAGCGAAGCGCCGGCAGATCCTGCGGCGTTTCGTCGTCGAGGGCGTGGTGATCGGCGCGCTCGGCGGCCTCGCGGGAGTCGCGTTGGGCACGCTGCTCGCGCACGCAATCTCGCAGGTGGGCATACCGATGCCGCCGCCGCCAGGCATGGCGCGCGGGTACGTCGCCGAGATCATGGTGACGTGGTCGATCGTGCTCGACGCGGTACTTCTCGCGCTGGTGACCACGCTGGTGGCGAGCATCATTCCCGCGTGGCGGGCGTCACGCATGAACATCGTGGCGGCGCTGCGCAGCGCGCGCTAGCACTCGCACTCGGATGCTCAAACTTGCGCTGCGCAATCTGACGCGTCACACGATGCGCACCGCGCTCACCCTGTGCGCCATCGCGTCGGGTGTGGCGGCGCTGATTCTCGGCGGCGGCTTCGTGGCCGACCTCCTCGACCAGCTCGCCGAGTCATCCATTCATTCGCAGTCCGGACACGTGCAGGTGGCGCGGCGCGGCTACTTCGAAGGCGGCAGCAGTCGACCGCACGATTACCTCCTGAAGGATCCGACGGTGATCGCGGCGGACATCGCGAGAGAACCGGGGGTCGTCGAGGTGATGGGCCGGCTGAGCTTCTTCGGCCTGCTGAACAACGGGCGCGCGGACCTTCCGGTGATCGGCAACGGGATCGAGCCCGACAAGGAGCGGCGACTGGGGACGTCACTCACGATCGTGGCCGGCCGGCACCTCGCAGCCGGCGATGCGTTCGGCATCCTCGTGGGGCAAGGTGTGGCACACGCGCTGAAGCTTGCACCCGGGAGTCGCGTGACCCTGCTTGCCAGCACCGTCGATGGCGCGATGAACTCCTTCGACGCGCAGGTAGTAGGCGTCTTTCAGACGATATCCAAGGAATACGATGCCAGGGGCGTGCTGCTGACGCTCGGTGCCGCGCAGGATCTCGTGGGCACGCCGGCAATCAACGTGCTGGTGGTGCATCTCGACCGCACCGCACGCACCGGGGCCCTCGCGCACGCCCTCTCGGCGCGTCTGCCCGAGCACGCGTACGACGTCCGCACATGGCAGGCGCTCAACGATTTCTACGTCAAGACCGTCGATTTCTATCATCGGCAGTTCGGCGCGCTCCTGCTCATCATCCTGCTGATGGTATTGCTCGGGGTGGCCAATGCCGTGAACATGACGGCATTCGAGCGGCTCGGCGAATTCGGGACGATGCGCGCCCTCGGCAACCGCTCGCGGCGGGTCTTCGCGCTCGTGGTGCTGGAGAACGTGCTGCTCGGCATCGTCGGTTCGGCGCTCGGTGTGGCCTTGGGCCTCGGCTTGGCCGCGCTCGTCTCCCGCATCGGCATCGATATGCCCGCGCCACCTGGGGCCGACATCGGCTTCGTGGCACGGATCGCGGTCACCACGGGTATCGTCGCGCTCGCGGCGGGCGTGGGCCTCATCGCGCCGGTGCTGGCGTCGCTATGGCCGGCACTGAGGGTATCGCGGGTGCCGGTGGTGGAAGCGCTGCGATCCGCACAATGACGGTGCACAGCGCGGGCCGTATCAGCTCGCGGCGACGAGGCTGCGCAGGCGCGCGAGCACGCCGGGCTCCTCTTCCGGCGGGAATCCGTAGAGGAAGAGCGAGCGGGAGGCACCCACGACGCTGGGCTTGCCGGCATAGCGCGCGATGCCGTCGCGGATGTGCGAGAACGGCGTCCCGAGAAGCACGGCAGGGGCACCCACGCGACGGTTGACGCGTTCCTCGCCCACCGTGTCGAATCCCAGCGCGCGCCGGTAGAACGTCACGTGGCGCGGGTTGACCTCGATCACCGCGTGCGTGCAATGGCTGAGCACGGACGCGTACAGGTAGGCCGTGTGGAACAGCCCGGCGAGTACCGGCTTGCTCGCTACCGTGCGATCGACGGCGAGGCGCGTGAATTCGCACAGCCGTGCGCCACCACCGCGCAGCGCCTCGACCTCCGCGTGGAAATGCTCGTCGGCGGAAAGCCCGTTGGCCGAATCGAGGCGAACACTCACCGTACCCACGAGCGTGCCTTCGTCGTACGCGATGAAGGTGGTGAGCTCCGACTGGCTGTTGCCGACCGGGATCGTATACCCGCGGCCCAGGTAGCGGCGCTCGACGAGCTTGCCCGCCTCGCGTCGGCGGCCGCCGAGTTTCGCCACGCGAATCTTGAAGCCTCCTTGCGTGACCGTGGGATCCTGCAGCGCGGGGATGTCCGCAGTGGCGAGCGTGAGCGAGCGCATCCGCAACGCCTGCGCGTCGAAGATGGTTTCACCCGACCGTTCACCCCCCGTGTGCGTCATCGCAGCCGGCGCCTTGCGTGCTTCGGGCTTGCGCAATTGGGCGGCGCCGTCACGGTGCTTCGGGGGCTCGCGGGCAGCCACGTTTCGTTTGCGCGTATCGATCAAGGTTCGTGCGTGTAGGAGCGACGCGTTCCGCCCGCCGCCCAGCTTGGTCCTGCGACATTGCCATTATCAAGGCGGGTGCCTGTTCCGCACCAGCCGATTCGACGGACGGCACCCCCACGCGACGGCGGCTACTCCAGTCGCTTGAGGTAGTCTTTGGTGAACACCTTGTCGGGAAGATCGCGCAGCTTCATGTCGCTGTAGTCGAGCACGGACTCCTCCCCTTCACGCAGCGCATCGCGCATCACGATGCGCGTGGGGCGCACGGCGCCGGCCATGCGCTGGAAGCCCTCGTAGTGCGTGGTCTTGAGCAGGCGATCGGACACCGAGTAGAACTCGGCCTTGACCGGACGAGAACCGGATTCGCGCACCCAGTACAGCACACGGTTGTAGGTCACGCCACGATCGACTGCCGTGAGCTCGAGGACGTGTGTGGGCTCACCGTCGATCTTCTCGGTGCGTAGCAGTCTGGGTGTGTAGTCGCCGGCGAAATTCGCTCGCGCGAGGTCGCCGTTGGCCACCACGCCCGTCAGCCTCTGCGCGAGCGGAAGCCGCACGGGCTGCGAAACCGAAGGCAGGAAGAGCCAGAGGTCGCGGCCCTTCATGAGCAGGATCTGCCCGCGCTCGGATGCCGGCTCCGTGGTGAGCACGACAGTGTTGTCGTTGCCCTTGGTGAGCACGCGGTACCTGCGCACGTCGGTACTGCCCGATGCGGCCGACGTGGTGGTGATGTTCACGCTGACCTCGAACCCCTCGGCCGGAAAGCGAACGAGGTCAGCCTTGTCGACGATGCGCCTGGCGAGCGCGTCGTCGGCGCCTGCGGGTTGTGCCTGGGCGCGGGTGGCTGCTCCGGATACGGCGAGGAAACCGGCTGTCGCGAGGACGAGAGGCCACCGGGAAACCGGATGCGCCATAAATTTTGCACGAGGCGCGAAAAGCATCTAAGCTACCCTCGAATCGAATTGCCGATTGTACTGCCACCGTAGCCGGTGAGATGCCTTGCAATGTCCCTCATTCGCGTCGAAGGCGTCTCCAAGGAGTACCGGCTCGGTACCCAGATGGTCACCGCCCTGTGCGACGTGTCGCTCGCCATCGACGCGAGCGCTTTCATCGCCGTCGCCGGCCCGTCGGGTAGCGGGAAATCGACGCTCCTCAACCTCATCGGCTGCATCGACCTCCCGACCCGGGGACGAGTGCTCGTGGACGGACACGACACGTCGGGTGCCACACCCGACATGCTGGCAGACCTGCGGGCGCGCACCATCGGCTTCATCTTCCAGACGTTCAACCTCTTTCCGGTGCTCTCGGCGGCGGAGAACGTCGAGTACCCGCTGCTGCAGTTTCCCGAGATCGACAAGGCCGAGCGGCAGGCCCGCGTGGCGCGCTTCCTCGACGTCGTGCAACTGCGCCGGCAGGCGCGGCAGCGTCCGGCGCAGATGAGCGGCGGCCAGCGCCAGCGTGTGGCGATCGCGCGTGCGCTTGCCACGCATCCCAAGATCATCCTGGCCGACGAGCCTACTGCGAACCTCGACAGCAGGACGGGCGCGGAGATTCTGTGGCTCATGAAGGGCATCAACCGGGATCTCGGCACGACGTTCGTTTTCTCCACACACGACAAGAAGGTGATTGCGCAGGCCGACCGGCTCGTGCGTATCGAGGATGGGAGAATTCGCCGGCTCGGCGTTCGCGGCGCGAACGGCTGGGTGCTGGTGCACGACGGAAGGCGCGTGCCACAGGCGTGATGCGGCGCGGCAGGGGAGGCGAGGCGTGATTCGATACGGTCGGCTGGTCGCGGGATTGGCGGCGTTCGCGCTCGGCGCGGGTTGGGCGTCCGCGCAGGACGCAATGTCGAAGGACGCACTTTTCGGCGTCGCCGAGACGAAGGAATCCGCGCCGGCCGTGAAGATCGGCGGCTTCTTCGACGCACTCGGCGCCTACACCTACCCGGATCCCCGGCACTGGTCGCGCGGCGTCGGGCGCCTCGACGTGAGCGCCCAGGGCCAGTTCGTCCCCGGCGTGAAATGGAAGGTCGGCGGCCGCGTGGATGCGGACCTCGTGTACTTCACGTCGAACTTCTACCTCGACGAAGTGAAACGCGACCAGCGCCTCACGGCGATCTGGGGCGAGAATTACGTCGACTTCGAGGCGGGTGGCTGGGACTTTCGCATTGGCTCGCAGCAGATCGTGTGGGGCGAAGTCGTCGGCCTCTTCTTCGCCGACGTCGTATCCGCGCGCGACATGCGCGAATTCCTGCTGCCAAGCTTCGACATCATCCGCATCCCGCAGGGTGCTGTGCGCGCCGAGTATTTCGCCGGCGATTCGCATCTCGAACTCGTCTGGATCCCGGTGCCGGCGTTCGACAATATCGGCAAGCCGGGTGCGGACTTCTACCCGGCGCCGCTGCCGTCGCCCACGCCCGCCGCGGATGCCGCACTGTTCCAGGATCCCGAGCGGCCAGCGGCGAAGCTCTCGAACTCGAATTTCGGTGTCCGCGCCAACACGCTGCTCGCCGGCTACGACATCTCGGCGTTCTACTACCGGAGCTTCGCGACGCAGCCCACGTTCTACCGCGTGGACAGCCCGGGCACCGCGCAGCCCTTCGTGTTCGCGCCGCGATACGACCGCCTCTGGCAGGTCGGGGGCACGGTCAGCAAGGACCTGGGCGACCTCGTGCTGCGCGGCGAGGCGGTCTACACGAGCGGCCAGGGATTCAGTGTGGCCGACGTCGCCGCGCCGCAGTACGTGGTGGAGCGCTCGACCTTCGATTACATCGTGAGCGCCGAATTCCCCCTGCCGAACGACGCGCGGCTGAACGTGCAGGCATTCCAGCGCGTGTTCAACAACGGCGGGGGCAGCGATCTCGCGATTCGCAGCGACGGTTTCGGGGCGAGCGTGTTCCTCACCGCGAAGGTCGGCAAATTCCTCGAGCCGCAGATCCTGTGGATCCAGAACTTCCGCGATGCCGGCAGCCTGGTGCGGCCGCGGCTCAACTGGCTCATCGGCAGCAACGTCACCGCGAGCTTCGGGGTGGACATCTTCTCGGGTCCCGCCGACGGCTATTTCGGTCGCTATGGCAACCGTGATCGCGTGTACGCGGAGTTTCGCTACGCGTTCTGACGGGGCTGCGGCCATGGCAGCCGGGGTGCCGTCCTGCAGTCAGGCCGCAGCCCGCGCGAGGGACGGGCGCCGAGCTCCCAGGCCCAGCGCGCGGAGTTTCTGCTCGAGTTGATCGACGTCGAGGTGCAACAGCACGGAAGGTGCCCGGACGCGCTCGCAAAAACGCTCACCGGCGGCGGCGGCGAACCCCAGCACGCGAGTGTAGAACGCGACGTGGCGCGGGTTGACCTCGACGAAGACGTCGGTCACCCCGTGGATCGTGCGCCCCACTTCGTACACCAGCGTGAAGAGCGAGGCGAGGACCGCGCGCGAGTCGACCCGCTCGTCGATCGCCAGGCGGGTCAATTCGCAGACGCGACGGCCGCCCAGCCGTGCGGTGGCGACCGAGTCGCCGTAGGTCCTGTCGGCGCGCAGCCCCTTCGGACCATCGAGACCCAGCGTGATGGTCCCCACGGTGACGTGCTCGCTGGTGGCGATGACGGTGATCTCGTGGTCGGTTTCACGAGGCCGCGGCAGATCCTGATCGGTGCCGTCGAGGCCATAGCCGCGCCATGCATAGCGCTTGCGCACGAGCGTTTGCGCCGCGCGCATCTGCTCGGCTGATCGGGCCACGTCCACGCTGATCGGTTGCGCACCCGGGGACGCCAGCGAACACACGGTCCCATGAGGACTCGCGGCTGGCTGCGGCGGCGGACCATCGGTAGCGCGGTGCTGGCGCGTGATCAGCTCACGAAACCGCGGTTGGACCCGACTCGGGGGCGTGGCGGGGTCTTGCGAGAAGGACATATGCAACGTTGCGGACTCCATGATGCTGACGCGGCACGGCGTGGCACCCGCCGGCGGCCTTACAGTCGTTGCAGCGACGCCACCACGATCACCTGTCGTGCACTCCAGTACGGACGGTGTCCCCTCGGGCGGCGCCGCGCGGCATTGGGTGGTCAGGTTCAGCGTATCGCAACCAGCCGCCAGCGACGCCGGGTCACTATATATGACGAATGAATGAAAGACAACCTTGTGGGCGACAAGGTCGGCGCATGCTGGGGAACGCCCTGTCCCGCGAATCTTTCCAGTGCCCGACCCGGATCCCGTGGACTGCCGGCGGGATTGGATCCGTCCACCCCGCCGGTGGGTACGGGTCGGCCGGGTTCGGCGCGGCCCGTCCACCGCGACGTGGCGCGCACCTGCACGCTGAACACTACGGCCGGTGCGCGACAAGGCGTGCGCGGATCGCGGTTTCGCGAAGCAGCGCGCGACGCCGATTTCCTCGGGCGAACACGACAGGCGGCGAGAATCCGAAGCACGAACGGCAATATGCCGATGTTATTATTCCTCGCGCCATACACATGCAAATCGACTCGGGAGACGGCAATGAAGCTTTTCTCGGCAATCATCGGCTGCTTTCACGGATTGCGCGCCATGGTTCCCGCGACGATCGCGATCGCGGCGCTGGTCGGTTGCGCGTCGCCTTATCCGCCGGCGCCCCGCGAGCTGGCGGCAATCGACTACGAATACATCATCGGGCCCCTCGACACGCTCAACATCATCGTCTGGCGGAACCCCGAGCTTTCGATGGCGGTCCCGGTGCGCCCGGATGGCAAGGTCACGACCCCGCTCGTGGACGACATGCCCGCGCTCGGCAAGTCGTCGACCCAGCTCGCACGCGACATCGAGAAGGCGCTCGGCAAGTACATCCGCGATCCGGTGGTCACCATCGTGGTCACGAGTTTCGTGGGTCCGGCGAGCGAGCAGATCCGCGTCGTCGGCGAGGCGACCAAGCCGCAGATCATCGCCTATCGCAAGGACATGTCGGTTCTCGACGTGATGATCCAGGTCGGCGGCCTCACCGACTTCGCCGACGGTAATGCGGCCAGCATCTTCCGTGTGGCCGAAGGCAAATCGTACAACGTGCGCCTGCGCGATCTCGTCAAGCGTGGCGACATCTCTGCCAACGTCGGCATGCGGCCGGGCGACATCCTGATCATTCCGCAAAGCTGGTTCTAGCGGCGCGGGGCCGCCTGCACGCAGCCCGTCGCTACCACAAGGTTTTCCGATATGGACGAGTTGCTTCAACAGGCAGTGACGGTCCTGCGAGGCATCTGGCATCGCCGCTGGATCGGCCTTGCCACCGCCTGGCTGGTCGGGATCGTCGCGGTCACGTTCGCGCTGCGCGTTCCCGAGCGCTACGAGGCGACCGCCCGCGTCTACGTCGACACGCAGACCCTCCTGCGACCGCTCATGGAAGGGTTGTCGATTCAACCCAACATCGACCAGCAGGTAGTGCTCCTCTCCCGCACGCTGATCAGCCGAGGCAACGTCGAGAAGGTGGTGCGCATGGCCGATCTCGACCTCGGCGTGAATACCGCGAAAGCGCGCGAGAGCCTGATCGACGCGGTGACCGAGGGCCTCAAGCTCGGTGGTGGCCAGAACAACAGCAACATCTATACGATCAGCTACCGTGACGCCAAACCCGAGCAGGCCCGCAAGGTGGTGCAGTCGCTGCTCACCATCTTCGTGGAGTCGAGTCTCGGGGACAAGCGGCAGGATACGCGTGCCGCGGTGCGCTTCGTGGACGACCAGATCAAGCAGTACGAGGAGTCGTTGCGCGCCGCCGAGGATCGCCTCAAGGACTTCCGTCTCAAGTACCTCGGCGTGGCGGGCCGCGGCGGTCCCGACTATTTCGGCCGCCTTGCCCAGATGTCGGCCAACATCGACGACGCGCGACGGGAGTTGCGCGCCGCGGAGGAGGCACGCGACGCCTACAAGCGCGAACTGGCGGGGGAGACACCCATCCTCCTGCCCAACGCACCCGGTGCGCCGACCGTCGTCGCGGTCCCGGCGATCGACGCGCGGCTTGCCACGCTGCGCAGCGAGCTCGATTCGCTCACACGCCGGTTCACGGATCAGCATCCCGACGTCATTGCGACCCGGCGCAGCATCCAGCAACTCGAGGCGCAACGCGAGGAAGAGCTTGCCGCGATGCGCAAGGCGGCCGCGGCAGCCGGCAGCACGCCAACCGTGACTGCGGCCAACCGGAACCCGGTGTTCCAGCAACTCAAGGTCAACCTTGCGGAAAGCGAGGCGACCGTCGCCTCGCTGCGCGCAAAGCTCTCGTCCTTCGAGACGCAATACGCCCAGCTCAAGAGCGAGGCTCGTCTCGTGCCGCAGGTAGAGGCCGAGTACACGCAACTCAACCGCGACTACGAGATCCAGAAGCGCGTCTACGAGACCCTGCTCGCGCGGAAGGAGTCCGCCACTATCGGCGAAGGGGTGCAGGACTTTGGCGGCACGCAGTTCCGCGTCATCGATCCACCCCGCGTGGGCACCGAGCCGGTGCCACCGACACGCCGGATGGCCGTAGCGCTCGCATTCCTGGCGTCGCTGGCCGCCGGCGTCGTGGCGGCATTCGTGGCGAGCCAGATCCTGTCGACGTTCCACGATGCGCGCACCCTGCGCGAGATCACCAAGCGTCCGATCCTCGGAATGGTGACGATGTTGCAGTCCGAGCCACTCGCCAGACTGCGACGACGCAACAACCTCCTGTTCGCGGGCGGGGTCGGCGGCTTGCTGGCGTCGTTTTTCGCGGTCTTCGCACTCACGGGCTTTCTGGCCCGCCTTGTCGCATAGGGGAGTCTCGATGGACCTGATCGAGCAAGCGGCCAAGCGCCTCGAGGAACTGCGGCGCGCGGGAGCACAGCCCGATGCGCCTGTCGCGGCAGCGGCGCCCGCTCCGGAGGCGGCCGTGGAGCGCGTGCGGGTGCCCACGCCGGAGGCGGCGGTGCATCGCCTCGACGACGGTCTGGCCGCAATCCCGCGCGATCCGGCGGTCGCGATGGCGGATGCGCCGTTGGCGTCTCCATTGCCGGCGGTACGCGCGAGCGGCCCGCGGTTCGAACTCGACCTCGAGCGAATGAAGCGCCAGGGAATGATCACGCCCGATGCGCCGCGTTCGCAGATCGCCGACGAGTTCCGCGTCATCAAGCGTCCGCTGGTCCGCAATGCCCTGGGCCGCTCCAGCACCAAGGTGAAGTACGGCAACCTGCTCATGGTCACGAGCTCGCTTCCGGGCGAGGGCAAGACGTTCACTGCGATCAATCTCGCCCTGAGCATCGCCATGGAGGTCGGCACCACCGTGCTCCTCGTCGATGGCGACGTCGCCCATCCGGATTTCCCGAAGCGCATCGGCATCCACAATTCGCCGGGACTGCTCGATCTTCTGACCCGCGACGACCTCGACGTCAGCGACGTCCTCGTGCACACCAACGTCGAGAATCTCACCATCATGCCCGCCGGCGCGCATCACCGGCGCGCGACCGAGTTGCTCGCGAGCGAGCAAATGGCGGTTCTCCTGCGCGAATTGGCCTCACGCTATCCCGATCGCATCATCGTCTTCGACTCCCCGCCTTTGCTCGCGACCACCGAGGCCCGCGTCCTTGCGTCCCACATGGGGCAGATCGTGATGGTCGTCGCCGCCGACAGCACGCGCCAGCACGTGGTCAACCTCGCGCTATCCACGATCGAGAGCTGCGAAGTCGTGATGATGGTTCTGAACAAGGCGGACAAGACCGACGTAGGAAGCTACTACGGGTATTACAGCGATGATGCGAAGAATTCCGCGTGACCACGCGGCGCGTGGTCGCGGCGATCGGCGCCGGCCCCGGAGGGGCGGGTGGCACGCCTTGCGGGCGTCGGTCCTTGCGGGAGTTGCGGCGATGGCGGCCTGCCTGCCGGAGGCCCTCGCGCAATCGGTTCGCTACGAGGCCGGCCTTTCCCTCCAGGAAACGTGGACCAACAACGTGAATCTGGAGCCCACGGCCGTGCGCAAGTCCGACTTCGTCACCGCGATCACGCCGATGCTGACGGTACGCGAAGCGGGTCAGCACACGCGGCTCGAAGGCTTCATCACGGCACCGATCCTTCTCTATGCGCGTACCGGCACCGAGAACGACACGGTCCTGCCTACAGGGCGGTTGTTCGGCGACGTGAATTTCCTCGATCGGGCGGCGCACGTGGAGGGCGAGGCCAACGTCAGCCAGCAGTTCTTCAATCCCTTCGGCGCGCAGCCGCCGGACAATGGGAGTGCGACCAGCAATCGCTACCAGACGGTCACCTACCGCGTGTCCCCCTGGATCCAGGACACCACGGCCAGTGGCATCACCTACGAACTGCGCAACAACAACGTGTGGGTCGACCTGAGCGGGGCGCCGCAGACCACCGGCGATTCCCGCTACACCGAGTTCCTCGGCCGCCTGTCGTCGCCGACCGAGCGACAGTTCGGCGCCTCGGCGAGCTACCACTACACGGACACCACGTTCGAAGGGCAGGGGCGCGACTCGCTGCGTACGCAGGTTTCGCGCCTCGTGCCGTTCTGGAACGCGGACCCGCAATTGCGTCTCGAGGTGACCGCTGGTTACGAGACCAATCAGGGCACGCTCAGCGACTACAGCGGCGCCGTCTACGGCGTGCGCGCCGAGTGGCGGCCGACCGATCGGACCCACGTACGGGGCTCCTGGGAGCATCGCTTCTTCGGGTCGTCGTACCTCGGGAGCGTCGAGCACCGCACGCGCTTGTCGCTGTGGAAAGTCGAGGTATCGCGGGATGTCACCACCTATCCTCAGCAGATCGCGAATCTCACCGCGGGAGCCGATGTCTCGGCTTATCTCAACCAGTTGTTCGTTTCCGCGTATCCGGATGCTGCCGGCCGGCAGCAGGCTGTCGAGCAGTTCATGCGGGACCGGGGCCTGCCGCAGACTCTGACGGGTCCCGTGGCCCTGTACACGAACGAGATCGTCCTGCAGGAGAAGCAGTCGGCCACCATGGGCCTGTTCGGCGCGCGCAACAGCATATTCTTCACGGTGTTCCACGTGCGCAGCGAGCCGATCTCCGCCGCGGGTGTGGCGCTGCCGCCTGCGCTCCTCTCCACCAACGACAACACCCAGACCGGCGGCAGCATCGCGTGGACGAGTCAGATCGCGCCCACCGTGACGCTGTCGACCACCGGCGTGCTCTTGCGGACCGAGGCGAATTCGCCGCCGTACTACATCACGAACCAGGGCTCGCTCCAGGTGGTTCTGGCCCGGGCCATCAGCGCGCGCACAACCGTGTTCGCGGGTGGACGCTACCAGTCGCTGTCCTCCGACGTGCAGTTCCCCTACAACGAGACCGGCGTATTCGTCGGCTTGCGCTATCTCCTGCGCTGACGGGTCGCCTGTCGTCCCGGCGCGACCCCAGGCCATCGCCCATGTACGAGTCCTACTTCAACCTGACGGGCAAGCCCTTCCAGCTCAATCCGGACCCGTCGTTCTATTTCGGCAGCCGTGGCCACAAGCGTGCCTTCGCGTACCTCGAGTACGGCCTGTACCAGAGCGAGGGCTTCATCGTCATCACCGGCGAGGTGGGGGCGGGCAAGACGACCATCGTCCGGAGCCTTCTCGAGCAGCTCGACCCGTCCAAGGTCGTGGCGGCGCAACTCGTGAGCACGCAACTCGATGCAGACAACCTGTTGCGTTCGGTGATGGTTGCCTTCGGCCTGCCGGTCAAGTCGCCGGACAAGGCGATGCTCCTCGCGGCGCTCGAGGCATTTCTCTGCCAGTGCGCGGTCGAGAACAAGCGTGTGCTGCTCGTCGTCGATGAGGCGCAGAACCTGTCCGAGCAAGCGGTGGAGGAGCTGCGCATGCTCTCCAATTTCCAGCTCGGCGATCGCGCGTTGCTGCAGAGTTTCCTCGTCGGCCAGCCGCAATTGCGGGACATGATGCGCAGTCCGCAGATGCTGCAGCTCCGGCAGCGCGTGATCGCGTCGTACCACCTGGGGCCGCTCGACAAGGCGGAGGCCCGCGCCTACATCGAACACCGCCTGCGTCGTGTGGGTTGGAAGGAAGATCCGCAGATCGAGGTGGAATGCTTCGACCAGATCCACGCGGTGACGGGTGGCATCCCACGGCGGATCAACACGCTCTGCAATCGGCTGATGCTTGCGGCCTACCTCGGGGAGAAGCACGCGATCACGCCGTCGGACGTGCACGCGATAGCCAGCGAGATTCGTGAGGAATTGGGCCCCGAGGCCGCGCTGGTGCCGGTGGGGTCGTCCACGGGAACGGAGCGGCAGACTTCCGACGGTGCGATCTTCCGGCGCCACTTCGAGCACGTGGAGCAGCGCCTCGACCGCCTCGAAAAGACCGTTGCCGCGGCGGTCGATCTCCTCCACCGCCTACTGCATCCGGAGCGCACGTCCAAGCCCGGATCGCCGGGAGGGCGCTGATGGCACTTGCGCAAAGGCGCGGCGGGATCCGCTGCGTGGTTGGCGCGTCCGATTTGCGGGGCGGCCGCGCCGCGCTGCGCACCGCCGCCGATCTCGCGACCGGGCTCGGAGGCGCGGGCGCATCCCCCAAGGTGGTGAACGCATGAATTTCGAGGGAGATCTCGTCGACGCGCCGACGGCACGAGCGAATACGATCTCGCGGGCGGCTGCGCGCAGTGCCGTCGTGAATGCGCTGACGATCGACGTCGAGGATTACTTCCAGGTCTCCGCTTTTGCTCCGCACATTCCGCGCTCGTCGTGGGACACGCTGCCTTGCCGCATCGAGGCCAACATCGACGAGATCCTGGGCCTCCTCGCCGACGTCGACATGCGGGCGACCTTCTTCACACTGGGCTGGATCGCCGAGCGCTATCCCGTGCTGGTGCGCCGCATCGTGGATGAAGGGCACGAGTTGGCGAGCCACGGCTACGAGCACTATCGGGCTACCGAGCAGGCTTACGGCAGTTTCCTCGCCGATATCCGTCTTGCCAAGGCCGTCCTCGAGGATCAGGCGGGGGTGCCCGTGAAGGGCTATCGCGCGCCGAGCTTTTCCGTGGGGCCCGCGAACGAGTGGGCGTTCGACTGCATCGCCGCGGCAGGTTACGTCTACAGTTCCAGCATCTACCCGATCCGGCATGACCACTACGGCGCCCCCGATGCGCCGCGCTTCGCGCACGAGGTCCGCAAGGGTCTCACGGAGATTCCGGTCACCACGGTGCGCTTCATGAACGTCAACCTGCCGGCAGGGGGGGGCGGCTATTTCCGCCTGCTGCCCTACGGTATTTCGCGCTGGTCGCTGCGCCAGGTGAACGCCGTGGACGGCAAGCCGGCGATGTTCTACTTCCACCCCTGGGAACTCGATCCGGAGCAGCCACGGGTGGGCGGCGTGGGTGCGCGGGCGCGCTTCCGCCACTATCTCAACCTGCGCAAGATGGTGCCGCGCTTGCGCCGGCTGCTCGCGGATTTTCGCTGGGACCGCGCCGATCGCGTATTTCTGGACGGTGTCGCATGACGGCGGTGCGGGCGCCGCTGCCGGTCCGGCCGGCCCGCATTCCGGGGGCGGTGAGCGTGCGTGCGTTCGTGGGCGCGGACAGCGTGCGCTGGGACGCCTTCGTCGAGCGGTGTGCGAATGCGACGTTCTTCCATCGCATCGGCTGGCGCACCATCCTCGAGGAAGTGTTTCGCCATCGGACGCACTATCTCCTGGCCGAGCGCGATGGCGCGATCGTCGGCGTCCTCCCCTTGGCCGAAGTCCGCAGCCGGCTCTTCGGGCACTCGCTGGTGTCATTGCCATTTTGCGCGTACGGGGGTCCGGCTGCCGACGACGCGGACGCCGAGGCCGCGCTGGCCGGAGCGGCGGAGGCGGCCGGACGCCATCTCGGCGTCGACCATCTCGAACTGCGCAATCGCTCCCCGCTGCGTCCCGAGTGGCCGCGGCAGGACCTGTACGTGACGTTTCGCAAGGCGCTCCTCCCCGACGTCGAGCAGAACATGCTCGCTATCCCGCGCAAGCAGCGCGCCATGGTGCGCAAGGGGATCGCCAACGGCCTGCGGGCCGAGATCGATCCCGTGGTGGATCGCTTCTTCCGGCTGCACGCCGACAATGTCCATCGCCATGGAACGCCGCCGTTCTCCCGACGCTATTTCGAGTGCCTGCGCGACGTATTCGGCGATGCGTGCGAAGTGCTGACGGTGGTCGATGCGAAGGGTACGCCGGTGAGCGGCGTGCTGAGCTTCTATTTCCGGAACGAGGTGCTGCCTTACTACGCCGGGGATACGGTGGCGGCACGCGATCTCGCCGCCAACGACTTCAAGTACTGGGAACTCATGCGGCGCGCCTGCGAGCGCGGGCTCGGAATCTTCGACTATGGGCGCAGCAAGCAGGGGACCGGTCCCTTCGCATTCAAGAAGAACTGGGGCTTCGAGCCGCAACCGCTTCATTATGAGTATTGCCTGTACCGGCGCAGCGCGGTGCCGCAGAACAATCCTGCCAATCCAAAGTACCGCCTGCTGATCGCGGCCTGGAGGCGTCTGCCCTTGGGGGTGGCCAATGCCATCGGGCCGCATCTCGTGCGCAACTTGGGGTAGGGCCGCAGGTACCCGCGAGCCATCGCCGGATCGCCGGCGGTCGCCCGACGCGAGGTAGCAACTCTGAGGGCAGGGCCGCGCTCCAACGGTTCGGTTACTGCTTCCGTAGCGACATATCGTGACTTCCGCCGCCGACATCTATCCCGACGCTCCGCCCACCCCGTGGGTGGGTCGGCGTGCACCCGTGGCGGCGGCCGGGCTCGCCGCACTCGCCCTCCTCGCGATCTACGGGCCGACGGCGTCGTCGATCGTCGCGATCTGGTGGCGTTCGGAGACGTTCGCGCACGGCTTCGTGGTGCTGCCGGTGTGCGTCTGGCTCGCGTGGCGCCGGCGCGAGGCGCTCGCCCGCATCCCGGCGAGGCCGTGGTGGCCGGGCCTCGCGTTCGTCTTCCTCGCCGGAGCGCTGTGGCTCGCGACTTCCGTGGGTGATGCGCTCGGTCTCAAGCAGTTCGCACTCGCCTTCATGATCCAGGCGGCGATCGTCACCGTGCTGGGCTGGCGCGTCGCGCGCGCCGCGGCATTTCCGCTGTTGTTCCTGCTGTTCGCGGTGCCGGCGGGCGAGTTCCTCGTCCCTACGCTAGTCGACTGGACCGCGGACTTCACGGTGGCGGCGTTGCGCCTGTCGGGTGTCCCCGTCTATCGCACCGCGAATCACTTCATCATTCCGTCGGGCGCGTGGTCGGTGGTGGAGGCCTGCAGCGGCATTCGCTACGTGATCGCGTCGGTCATGG
>JBDHRR010000091.1:0-14093 GCA_039807685.1 Burkholderiales bacterium | reverse complement strand
TCGTGACCTACGCCGGCGAAGTGACCGGTGCGCCGCGGCCGGTGCTGGCGCTGGGGCCCGCGTTGTCGCGCGTGCAGGCGGCCCTGCTCGAGATCCTGCCCGGCAAGCTCATGAGTCGCGATAACCTGCGCTCGATGCAGGTCGACAACGTCTGCAGCTGTGCCTTCCCGACGGTGTTCGGGATCGCGCCTACGGCGCTCGAGGCCATCGCGCCCCAGTACCTGGCGCCGATGGCACAGCGCAGCGCCTTCGATGCGCTGCGCGCGCGCAGCGGTCGCTAGCGGTGAACGACCCCCACGCTCGCTGCGCTCGCTGCCCCCAAAGGGGGCGCAGTCAGCGGCTTGGGGCGGCCCGGCGCCGCTGACGTGGCGGCGATGACCCGGGCGCTGCCGCAGCCCGTGACGGTCTATCGCGTCGGCGGCTCGGTTCGCGACGAATTGCTCGGCCGGCCGGTGGCCGATCGCGATTACGTCGTCGTGGGGGCAACGCCGGAGATGATGACGGCGTCGGGCTTCCGGCCGGTGGGGCGCGACTTTCCGGTATTCCTGCATCCGCAGACCCACGAGGAATACGCGCTCGCCCGTACCGAGCGCAAGCACGGTCAGGGCTACCGCGGTTTCCAGTTCTTCGCTTCCCCCGAGGTGACGCTCGAGGACGATCTCGCGCGGCGGGATCTCACGATCAATGCGATGGCACGCGGGGAGGCCGGGGTTCTGGTCGACCCGTTCGGCGGCGCCGCCGATCTTGCCGCAGGCGTGCTCCGGCACGTCTCGCCGGCGTTTGCCGAAGATCCGTTGCGTGTCTTGCGGGTCGCCCGCTTCGCGGCCCGCTTCGGTTTCACCGTCGCTCCCGCCACCGAGGCGCTGATGCGCGCGCTCGTCGCTTCGGGCGAGCTGCGCACGCTCACCGCCGAGCGCGTGTGGCAGGAATTGGCGCGCGGGCTCATGGAGCCGCAGCCGTCGCGCATGTTCGCGGTGCTGCGCGACTGCGGGGCCTTGGCTGTCGTGCTGCCCGAGGTCGATGCCCTCTTCGGCATTCCGCAGCCGCCGGCGCATCACCCCGAAGTCGACACCGGCGTGCACGTCATGCAGGCGCTCGACTGGGCGGCGGCGCACGGGCACCCCCTTCCGGCCCGCTACGCGATCCTGACGCACGATCTCGGCAAAGCGTCCACCGACCCGGCGCAGTGGCCGCGGCACTACGCCCATGAACAGCGCGGCGCGCGGCTCGCCGAGACGCTGTCGCTGCGGCTGCGCGTGCCGCAGGACTGCCGCGACGCGGCGCTACTCACCGCACGCTACCACGGGGTCGTGCATCGTGCGACCGAGCTGCGTCCGGTCACGATCCTCGGCATCCTGATGGCTGCCGACGCGCTGCGGCGGCCGGCACGCCTTGCCGCGCTGCTCGACGCCTGTGCGGCCGACGCGTGTTCGCGCCCGGGCGCGCCAGCGTCGTACCGACCGGCGGCGCTCTTCCGCGAGGCGTTGGCGGTGGTGCGGGGTGTCGATGCCGGCGCCGTCGCCGGGTCCATACGCGCCCGCGCGAAGGCCGCAGCCGCGGACGAGGCGTCCGCTATCGCCACCGCCGTGCGCGCGGCACGGCTGCGTGCATTGCGGGCCTGGGTCGGCAAACGGCGTCGGGCGGCGACGGTTTGAGCGGTGGCCTGCGTGTCAGCGCGCGAACGGCTCGTTGGGGCCGCCAGAATACAGCGCCGCCCAGCCCCTCGACGCTACGCGGGTTCGGCTGGGCGGGTCGGAGTTCGACTCCGGGATGATCAGAACGGCAGGAGCTTGCGCAATCCCTTCACCGCTTCGGTCGCGTCGTCGAGCGGATTGGCGGGCTTGGGCGCGGCGGCGTCGGGGGGTGGCGATGCGCTCGTATCGCGAGTGCGGGCGCCACGGCGCTCGCTGTGCTCGTCCATGCCGAGCGGGGCCATGCCCGCCGACTTGACGCGCACCTTGACCGCCCAGATCGGTTCCCAGGCCACCTTCGGATCGGTCGGGCGCGGCGGCTGCGCGAGGTTCAATTCCTCGCCGTAGGCGATGCCGTTGACCATCGCGCCCTCGACGCCGGCGAAGATCCCGCGCGGAATCGTGCACGACGTCACCGCTGCCGGAAGCAACACCTTCTCGCCGATCAGCCGCTGCCGGAAATCGTTGGGGAGCCAGGTCATGAGTCCCCAGCCGGTGTCCTGGAGTTCGCTCGAGGTCCAGATGATCATCTCGCCCGCGCCCTGACGGAACCCCATGGCCTGCAGGAAATAACCCTGCGCCGTTGGAATCGCCGGCCACGACACGGGGATCGGACCGTCCATCGGCCCGGGTGCCGCGATCTCCATCGGGGCCATGAAATCCTGCTGGTCGCCGATTGCGAATTTGATGTCGGGGGTGGCATTGCCGCGCACGAGCTGGTCGCCGGCGAGTCGGGCCCCCGGTGGTACCTGGGTCTTCTCGCGCTCGTTCGGCCAGACGAGTTGCGCATTGCGCTGCGCGCTCCAGCGATCGGGCGGCGAGCGACCGGCAAGCGCCTGGCCGAATTCGACCAGCGACATTTTCTCGGTGTCGGCGACCTTCGGCTGACCGGGGCGAATGGCTTCGCCGCAGCCCCAATAGACGAGCATCCGCGCCTTCGGCTTTTCGGGCGGCCGCTCCTCGTCGTACTCGGGACGACCCGCTTGCGCCGGCGGGCGCCCGACGAGCGGCAGCGCGGCGCCCATCGCCATGCCGGGGGGAATGAGATGCTGGGCCTCGGGCGTTCCGGCTGGCCGCTGCGACGAGCGCAGGCCGAGCCACAGTTCCTTCTGCGGTCCACCCATGCCGCTCGGCAGCATCATTCCCGCGACGCCACCCATGCCGCCAGTCGGCATGCCGGGAATCGTCGTCGTGCGGGTGCCGACGTCGACCCCGTAGGTCGAGATGGGCGGCTTGACTTGCTGTTGCTGGGCGAGACTCGGCGCGGCGAACAGGGCGCCGAGCAGCAGGGGAACCGCACGGGAGATCGTGGTCATCGTCGTTTCGGAGTATGGCGAGCGGATCGGGGGAGGCAGTGCAGCGCAGCGCGAAAACGGCGTAGGGCGACGCTGCGGCGCCACGCGCCTGGCTACACGCGATAGGCAACGGCGCGCATGACGTCTGCCGCCATGCGCATCAGCGTCGGGATCGGTGGCGGCAAGGCGACGGCGCCGGCCTCCTGCGCCATCGCCCCGTGACGCGCCTCGTCGGCACGCATGGTGTCGACAATCGCGCGGCTCTTCTGATCGCGATCGGGCAGACGATCGAGGTGCGAGCCCAGATGCTCCTCGACCTGGCGCTCGGTCTCGACCACGAACCCGAGATTGACGCGATCGCCGGCGAGTCCGGCGATCGCCCCGAGGACAAACGAGCCGGTGTACCAGAGCGCATTGAGCCGCGACGGGTGGTCGTCGAGCTCGGCCAGCCGCTGCTGGGTCCAGGCGAGATGATCTTCCTCCTCGCGCGCCGCCCGCGCGAAGCGGCTACGGATTTCGGGGTCACGCGCCACCAGCGCCTGCGCCGCGTACAGCGCTTGCGCGCAGACCTCGCCGGTGTGATTGACGCGCATCAATCCGCCTGCCACGCGCCGTTCGCCATCGGTGAGTTCGGCCGCGGGAATGTCGGCACCGGGGGTCGGCCGCTGTGATTGCGCGATGCCGCTCAAGGTTCGCAAGGCGCGATCGAAGGCGACGATATAGGCATCCATTCTGGAATTCTAGCGCGTCCGATGCCGAACGCGATTGCATCGCGTGCGCGGTGGATGCGCAAGGGCACGTTGTGGCTTCAGGCGCCACGGGGTCGAAAAAAAACGGGCGCCGAAGCGCCCGTCGAGTACCGTTTCCGGGAGAGACCCGGAGTGTCCTGCTTGTGATCAGAAGAAGTGCGTGAGACCCGCCACGAAGCCGCTGGCGTTGTTGCCGGCCGTGACCGCGAACGGATTGATGTTGAAGTTGTACGCGGCGTTGTTGGCATTGCGCGTCTGCACGAAGCCAACGTACGTCAGGGTACGCTTCGACAGCGCGTAGGTGTAGCTCACGCTCCATTGCCGCGCGCTGGTCTCGTCACCCTTCACGAGTTGGCCGACCTTGGTGCCGTTGGCCGCCGTGCCGCTGCCGTTACCCGCAGCGCCGAACGAACCGAAGAGCTCGCCCGGGCCGATCGGCACGGTGGCACTCACGTCCCAGAAGTTACGCGTCAGGCTGCCCGTCGGGGTGTCGTAATCGAGGCGCTCGTACACACCGCCAAGCTTCATGAAGCCGAAGTTCCAGTTGGCGGCCGCCGACAACGCCCAATCGTCCAGAGCCGGGCCACGAACCTTCTGGTTGTTTTCGTAGGCGACACCGGCGTTGAACGGGCCGTTGCTGTAGTAGCCGCCCATCGACATGACGTAGGCATGCCGCTGCTGCGTGGCCTGGTCACCGTACACGACGCCACCCTGGCCGGTCGAGGCGTCGAGCGTGGACAGCTGGAACGCGCCCCGGAAGCCCTTCATGCTCGGCATGTCGTAACGGATCGAATTGCCGAGCCGCGCGTCGAAGCCGCCGTTGGCCTTGCTCTGCGAGCCTTGCGCCCACAGCGCCGCGGTCGACAGGATAGACGTGGTCAGCGTGGGAACGTTACCGAAGATCGGGTGGATGTCGTCGTACGGGGCGAGGAAGTTGCCGATCTTGAACGTGCCCCACGGCCCTTGCAGGCCGGCGAACGTTTCGCGCGTGCCGAGGAGGCCGCCACCGGTGTCCGCCGAGACGTTGGACTCGATCTGGAAGATCGCCGACAGGCCGCCGCCCAGCGCTTCGCTGCCGCGCACGCCCAGGCGCGAGGAGTTCGAGCTCACGCGATAGACGGTCCGGTTCTGGCTCTGGTTGTTCACCGGCATGTTGGGATCGATGGCACGGCCGCTAACGGCTTCCATCGTCAGGTTCAAGCGACCGTACAAAGTCACGTTCGCGGTTTGCGCTTCCGCCGCCAACGGGGCGGCAAGCACGCCCGCGACAGCGACAGCGACGAGCTTCTTATTCATGGAGTCTCTCCTCTAACGGATAAAATTGGCAAGGATTCGAAGCATTTGACGCCTGCCATCGGAACCTTCTCTAATCAGGCGAGAAGTTGCAGTCCATTTTGCCAAACCGCGCAAGTCGCTGGCAAGGTGAAGGTGGCGCGGACTCTGGCGGGTCCGCTCGATGTTGTGCCAAAGCAACACGGAATCCGCAGGAATGCGTGGCGAGTGCCGGTGTCCGCGGCCCTCGGCGCTTCACTCCAGACCTTCGACGATCTTTCCAAGCAATTGATAATACTAAACAAAATAGCAATTTCTGGACGGCTGGGGCGGTTCGGAGGTCGATCGTTCGATTTCGGCCGATTTGGCCCCGCGTCGGCGTCGGCGCCGGGTCGTCGGCACGATGGGGCGGGCCGCGATCGGATGCACGGCCGGCCGTCGCCTGCCAGCGATCCTGATACCGCAACGGACGCCGCTGCGTGAGCGCCGACACGGTCCTCGTCATGGTGGCCGCCGCGGCGCTCGCTGCCGCCGGCGTCGCCGCGCTCCAGCGCTTTCGCCAATGGCTGCCGATGGCGAGCGTCAACCGGCGCACGCTCCATGCCGGAGCGATTCCGCGCGGCGGGGGCATCGCCCTGTGGCTCGGCTTCATCCCCGTCGCCTTGACGATGCCGGCGCCAGCCTGGCTGCGACCGGCGCTGTGGGTTGCCCCCTGGGCGTTGCTCGCCGCGGTGTCGCTGCGCGACGACATACGCAGCGTCTCGGTGGGGGCACGCCTTGCCGCGCACCTGGTGGCCGCCGGCGGCTTCGCCTGGACGCTGGCGACGCTCTTCGCGCTGCCGTGGTGGACGCTCGCCGGCACCGTGCTCATCACCGCGTGGGCCCTCAATCTCTACAACTTCATGGATGGCAGCGACGGATTGGCGCTCGCCATGACCGTCGTCGGCTTCGCGGCATTCGGCGGCGTCGTGCTGGCGCGCGGCGAATCGGCTGGCGTGCCGCTCGCGCTGGCCGCCGCGGCGGTGCCCCTCCTCACCGTCAATCGGCCGCCGGCGCGGCTGTTCATCGGCGACGTGGGCGCCGTGCCGATCGGCTTTCTCGCTGCTGCGTTCGGCATTGGTGGGGTCGTCGGTGGCGCGTGGTCGGCCTGGTTTCCGCTCCTCGTCTTTCTTCCATTCATCGCCGACGCCAGCGTGACGCTCGTCCGTCGCGTCGTGCACGGCGAGCGCTTCTGGGAGGCGCACCGCGTGCATTACTACCAGCGCTTGCACCGCCTGGGTGCCGGCCACGCCGGAACCCTTGCCGTCTATGGCGCACTCATGATCGGTTGTGCGACGAGCGCCGTAGTGTACGAGCTTGTGGCCCCGGCGTGGGGACTCGCGGTGCTCGGCGTGTGGTGCGCGGTGCACGGAGTGCTGTTCGCGGCGATTGATTATCATTGGCGCCGGAGCGAGCTGACGACGTGACCAAGAATCTCTTCAACGGGCGATCCCTGCTCGTCTTTGCCCACGATACCTGCGCGGCCGCGCTCGCCTGGATCGCGATGTATCTCTTGCGCTTCAACCTCGACGTGCGCGAGCCGTATCTTGCCGACATGTGGCGCACACTCGCCTGGATCGTGCCGTTGCAGGCCGCGATCTTCATGGCGTTCGGGCTGTACCGCGGCTTGTGGCGGTTCGCGAGCATCCCGGACCTGCAGCGCATGGTGGGCGCGGCCGTGCTGGGCGGCATGCTGATCCCCGTCGTGCTGGTCATGCTGCAGCTCACCGCCGTCGTGCCACGCAGCGTGCTCGTGTTCTATCCGGTGCTGCTGGTGTTCATCATGGCCGGCAGCCGTTTCACCTACCGGATCTGGAAGGAGCATCGCCTCTACAGTCCGCTCGAGGCGCTCGGCGAGCCTGTGCTCGTCGTCGGCGCGGGCGACGCCGGCGCGCGGCTTGCCAAGGATCTCTCGCGCAGCCGCCAGTGGCGCGTCGTGGGTTTTCTCGACGACGACGACGCCAAGCAGGGGCGGCTGCTGCGCAAGTTGCGCGTGCTCGGCACCATCGACGACCTCGGCCGGCTGTGCGAGCGCTACGGCGTGCACAAGGTGATCATCGCGCTGCCGTCGGCCAACCACCTCGTGCGTCGCCGCGTCGCCGAGCTCTGCGCGACGGCCGGTGTCGAGGCGCTCACCGTGCCGTCGTTCGACGACCTCATCAGCGGCCGCCTGGCGCTGACCACAATCCGCAATGTCGAGCTCGACGACCTTCTTGGCCGCGATCCCGTGGTCCTCGACAGCGCCGGGCTGGGCGAGTGGCTCGGCAATCGGGTCGTGCTCGTCACCGGTGCCGGCGGATCGATCGGCGCCGAGCTTACGCAGCAGATCGCGCGCTACCGTCCGGCGCGCCTCGTCCTCTTCGACCTGTCGGAAGCTGCGATCTACGAGGTCCAGACCGCGCTGGCCGACGCCTTCCCGCTGCTGCCGCTCGCCTGTGTCGTCGGCGATGTGAAGCACGCCGCGCTCGTCGACGAGGTGCTCGCGCGCGAGCGGCCGAGCGTCGTCTTCCACGCCGGCGCCTACAAGCACGTGCCGCTGATGGAAGAAGTCAATGCCTGGCAGGCGGTGCGCAACAACGCCTACGGCACGTACGTGCTGGCGCGGGCCGCGGTGCGTGCGCGCGTCGAGAAATTCGTCCTGGTGTCGACCGACAAGGCCGTCAATCCGACCAACGTGATGGGCGCGAGCAAGCGCCTCGCCGAGATGGTCTGCCAGTGCCTGCAGGGTGCCGGGACGCAATTCGTCCTCGTGCGCTTCGGCAATGTGTTCGGCAGCGCGGGCAGCGTGATCCCGCGCTTCCGCGAGCAGATTGCGCGCGGCGGGCCGGTGACCGTCACCCATCCGGAGATCACGCGCTACTTCATGTCGCTCTCCGAGGCCACGCAGCTGCTCCTCCAGGCGGGACTGCAGGGTCGTGGCGGCGAGATCCTCGTGCTGGAGATGGGCCAGCCGGTGCGCATCGTCGATCTCGCCCGCGATCTCATCAAGCTCTCCGGCGCCGATCCTGCCAAGATCGCGATCGTGTTCACCGGCCTGCGCCCCGGTGAGAAGCTCTACGAGGAACCGCTCGCCACCGAGGAAGCGACCAAGCCGACGCCGCACCCGAAGCTGCGAATCGCGCAAGCACGCAGCGCCGATGGCGACGTGGTCGGCCAGATGGTCACCTGGTGCGAGAGCGATCGGGTGACCGACGATGCCGAGGTCCGGGCCCGCCTCAAGGCGTGGATCCCCGAATACGTGCCTGCGGCCGGGGCGCCCGTCAAGCCCTTGCGCGTCCCGCAGCGCGACGATACGCGGCCGCTTCCGCTGCGGCCGCGAGCCACCCGCAAGTAGCCGCATCCACGCCGCAGCCGCCCTCGCGCAAGGCACGCCGACGGCGCGCCCGGGCTCGGGAGACGAACGCAGCCGCGTGCGCTCCTACGTTGCGCGCCGGCGGGCGTCGCCGAGCCGGCGCATGCCGTATCCGACGAGGAGCGCGTTGAACGCCCAGAATTCCTTGCTCGTGGGGCGGACGAGGAAATCGTCGGTCATCGACTTCGTCACGAACATCACCAGCAGCGTCAAGCCCGCAACGCCGATGGCGGCCAGCGTACCGTCGGCGGCACGCATGAATCTCGCGTAGCGAAGCGCGAGCGCCCCAAGCACGGCGATGAGCGCGATGACGCCGATGGCGCCGGTCTGCAGCCATTGGCTCACGAAGAGGTTGTGTGCATGGACGAGCAACGGATTGCCGAGTTCGGCCTGGAATTCGCTGCGCAGGATCGACTTGCCGTAGCCGTAGCCGATCCACGGGCGCTGCGCGATACGCTCGAAGGCGTGCTGCCAGAGCACGAGGCGGGGATCGTCGGCAATCGCCTTGGCAATCGTTGCGTCGGGCATGCGGATCATGTGCGCCCGCTGCAGCGTCGCATCGGCGAAGAGAATCACGAAGACCGTGAGGAGTGCCGCGAGCAGGAGGCCCCAGCGCTTCGGGGCGCGCGTGAGGCGAGCGCGCCAGCGCCACGCGGCGAGCATCGCGGCGGTCACGAAGCCGCCCGCGAGCGCGACCCAGACCATGCGGTTCTCGGTGATTCGGGCGCCAGCGAAGAGCAGCAGGAACGTCACCCCGGCGGCGACGAGCGACCGCGCGCCGACGCCGTAACCCGCACGGCGCGGCGCCAGGACGAGCGGCACCAGCGGCACCACGAGCACGAGATACGTCGAGAACGCGCCGACGCCTCCATGCGGAGTGACCAGGAGCTTCTCGGGATCGACGTCGGGTTGGGCAAGCACGACGTAGATCGCGAGGCCGGCGAGCCAGGCGGCTGCGCCGAGTGCGACGGTGACGATCGCGCGGAATGCTTCGGCCGAGTGCGCAGCGACGTAGAAGATGACCGCCGTGGCGAGGCCCCAGCCGATCTCGGTGCCGATCTCACCCAGCGTGTAGGCGGGATGGATCGACCAGGTCCACGAGGCGGCCGACCAGCCGGCCCAGGCGAGGATCGCCAGCACCAGATGGCGATCGGGTCGCGCGATCGGCGGCGCGTCGGAGAGGGCAGCGCCGAGGACGAGCCACAGCGCGCAGGCGGCGGCGATGCCGAAGGCGATCGAGCGGATGTACGTGTGTCCGGTGATCGCCACCAGGGCGAGATACACGCAGGCCCAGACCACCACGCTCGTTTCGAGGAGTGCGAACATCCGCGCGCGCAGCGACGCCGCCCGCGCGGAGCGCAGCCACGAAGCCGGCCGCGTTTCAGCGGGCGACGGCATGCGCTGACGCGGCGGCGAGTGCGGCGTCGAGGGCGCTGGCGACGCGCTCGACCGGGAGGGCGCGGACATCCTCGTCGGGCCCCACGAGCGGCGTGTGGACGAGACGCGGATTGGGCGAGGGGCAGCGCTGCTTCAGCACGCCCTGGCGCGGATCGGACCACAGCGAGATCACGTCGAGGTCCTGCGTGCCGGCTAGATAGTAAGCGAGGGTGAGGATGCCGCTGTCCGGAGCGATGAGGACCCGGCAGCGCGTACGGATCACCGCGAGGAGCGACGCGAGGTCGGTGCGGCCGCGCAGGTCGATGACGTTCTCGCCCGCAATAGTGGACTCCGGCGCGTGACCGAAGAGGAGCCAGCGCAGGTCGCCGCGATCGCGGTAGCGCGCGACGAGTGCGCGCCAGTGCGCGACGGGCCAGTCCTTCACGTAGCCGTAGTAGCGCGCGGTCTCCGAACTCACGTGCGCGCCGATGGTGATGCCGGCGGGGGCCGGCGCCACGATCGCATCGGCAAGGGTATCCCACCGCGCATCCCAGCGCAGGAGCGGCGGATACGTCGTGCGCTGCCCATCGAGCCAGCGCGTGGGATCGGGGTCGGCGAAGATGACGGCGTTCGCTGGCAGCGCCCGGCCCAGCGCGGCAGCCGCCGCCGCGACATCGACGGCGGGTCCTCGTGCGAGCCCGGGAACTGCGTGCACGGCGTCGCAATCGGTGAGCGCGAAACCGGCAACGAGCTCGTCGCGGGTATACACCTCGATCCGTGCCGCGGGAACGGCGGCGCGGATGCGTCGGAACAACGGGACGAGCCCGAGCGCGATGTCGCCCAGGCCGCGATTCCAGCCGAAGACGAAATCACGCGTCCCCGCACGCGTCGCCGCGTCGAGCGTGCGTTCGAAGGGCGTGCCGCGAAGCCGGTCCGCGGCGAGGCGCGCGAGCCGCTTCACGCTGAGGCGACCGCGGCTACGCAGGCGCATCGTGTCGCGGTATGGAAAAGGAGCGGAGAGGCGTCACCGGGAAGGGAAGACGAAGCGCGGTGCAGCCGGCTGACCGGGCAGCGCGAGATGCTGCGCCGCGAATTATAGCGGGACGTGCCTCCGGGCGCGCAAAGCACGGTGGCAACGTCCAGGGTCGCCATGGCGCCACGTTGCGCGCGCCGCGCGGTGGTAGACTGCGGCGCGCGCGCCAGCACCCGCTGTCATCGAGCGGCGCCATCGACCGCGATGTTCCTGCACCCACTCGCCGGAAGCGTCGCGTCCCGTTTTCCTTCATACGCCATGTGCGGCATTGCCGGATACGTCAGCGACCAGACCTTCGCGCCCGAAGTGCTCGCGGTCATGACCGGCCTGCTCGCGCACCGCGGACCGGACGCCGATGGTTTCCTGACGTCCGGCCCTGCACACTTCGGTCACCGGCGACTGTCGGTGATCGATATCGAAGGCGGCGCGCAGCCGATGACGAGCGCCGATCGGCAGGTCGCGGTGGTCTTCAACGGCGAGATCTACAACTTTGCCGCGCTGCGCGACGAGCTTGCACGCGGCGGCTGGGAGTTTCGCTCGACGGGTGACACCGAGACGATCATCGCCGGCTGGCACGCCTGGGGCGAGGACGTCGTGGCGCACCTGCGCGGCATGTTCGCCTTCGCGCTGTGGGATGCGCGCACGCACACCCTGTTCGCCGCGCGCGATCATCTCGGGGTCAAGCCCTTCCACTACGCGCTGCGCGACGGCAGTTTCGTCTTCGCTTCGGAGCTGAAGGCGGTGCTCGCGCACCCGGCGGTGACCGCGACGATCGATCCGGCGGCGCTGCGCCTGTATCTCGAGTGCCAGTTCATTCCGGCGCCGTACTGCGCATTCGACGGCGTGCGCAAATTGCTGCCCGGTCAGGCCCTGACCTTCACCCGCGGAAAGCTCACGGTCCGCGACTACTGGCGGCCCAACTACGGTGACAAGCTGGAGCTCGCCGACGACGAGGCGATCGCCGCGGTGGATCGCGAATTGCGGGCGTCGGTGCAGGGCATGCTGGTCGCCGACGTTCCCCTCGGCGCATTCGTGAGCGGCGGCGTCGACTCGGGGCTCGTCGCCGCGCTGATGACCGACCTCAAAGGCGGGCCGATCGACACCTTCAACGTGGGTTTCGAGGGCGGCGTCGCCGTGAGCGAGCACGCCGAGGCGGCGCGGGTGGCGCGGCACCTGGGCGCACGCCATCACACGCTGATGCTCACACCCGATCACGTGCTCGACGCCTTCGACCGCTGGCTCGACGTCTTCGACGAGCCGTTCGCCGACCAGGCCGCACTGCCGACGATGCTCCTGGCGGGCTTCGCGCGGCGCCACGTGACGGTGGTGCTCACCGGAGAGGGCGCGGACGAGGTCTTCGGCGGCTATTCGAACTATCGCACCCGCCTGCGCGACGAGGCGTACACGAAGTGGCTCGGGCACCGCTATTCGCCAGTGCCGGCGCTCGCCAGAGCGCTGCCGCTCGCCTGGCGCAAGGACCGCTTCCTGCGCGCGCTCGCCGAGCCGCTACCGCGCCGCTATCGCACCATTCCCAACGTCTTCGACCGGCTGCTGCACGAGCGCCTCTTTGCGCCCGCGTTCCTTGCCGCGACCACGCACGCGCCCGACGTCGGCAGCATCGCCGCGATGGCCTTCGCGCAGGCCGGCGACGCGCCGTATCTCGATCGGCTCCTGCACGTCGACACGCGCCTGTGGCTCCCCGACGATCTGCTCACCAAGGTCGATCGGGCGACGATGACGCATTCGCTGGAGGCACGCGTGCCCTACCTCGATCATCGCTTCGTCGAGTTCTGCGCGCGGCTCGCCCCGGCACAGAAGATCCGCGGCCGCGATCACAAGCACGTCCTGAAGCGGGTGGCCGAACGCTATCTGCCGCGCGACATCGTGCATCGCGGCAAGCAGGGCTTCGTGATGCCGCTCTCCGAGTGGCTCGCTGGTCGCCTCGCCGGCGAGGTCGAGCATCACCTCGGCGCCCAGGGCCTGGGCCGGCGCGGCCTCTTCCGCGAGGGCGCGCTCGGCGCGCTGCTCGCCGAGCACCGCTCGGGCCGGCGCAATCACGCAGGACGCCTGTGGGCGCTCGTCATCCTCGAGCGCTGGTTCCGGCGCTACGCGCCGTCGTGGTCTTTGCAATGAGCCGGCCGCTATCGATCCTGCACACCGAGTCGTCGATTGGCTGGGGCGGGCAGGAATTGCGCATCCTGACCGAGATGGAGGGGATGCGCCGCCGCGGGCATCGAGTGACGCTGGTCACCGCCGATAGCGCCGAGATCCTCCCGGCCGCGCGCCACCGCGGATTGGAGGTCGTGGGGCTGCCGATCGCCTACAAGAAGCTGCGCGGCCTGGTGGCGCTGCGGCGCTGGCTGGGGCGGCATGGGCGCGACTACGACGTCGTCAATACGCACAGCTCGACCGATGCGTGGCTCGTCGCCGTCGCCGGCGTGTCGTTGCGCGGCAGGCCGCCGGTGGTGCGCACGCGTCACGTGTCGACCCCGGTCAACAACTCACTCGCCACGCGCTGGCTCTACCAGCACGCGACGCGCCACCTCGTCGTCACCGGCGAGGCGCTCAAGATGCAGCTCGTGCGCGACAACGGACTCGATCCGGCACGCATCACGTCGGTGCGCACCGGCATCGATCTCGATCGCTTCCGACCGCAGGCGGCACCGCTGCTGCGGGCGTCGCTGCGGATCGACGATCGGCCGGCGGTGATGATCCTCGCTACGTTGCGCGACTGGAAAGGTCACGACGATCTCCTCGACGCCTGGCAGCGCTTGCGCGAGCGGGTCGCCGGCTGGCAGCTCCTCGTGGTCGGCGACGGGCCGCGCCGCGCGCACCTCGAGCGGCGCGTGTCCGACATGGGTCTGCGCGCCGACGTGACCTTTGCCGGCAACCAGGACGACGTGCCGGCGTGGTTTGCGCGCGCCGCGATCGCGGTCCTGCCCTCGTACGGCGACGAGGGCGTCCCGCAGAGCCTCATGCAGGCGGCGGCCTGCGGCCTGCCGGCGGTGTCGACGCCGATCGGCGCGATCGCCGAGGCGGTCATCGACGGGACGACGGGGCTGCTGGTGCCGCCGCGCGACGTCGGAGCACTCGCGGCAGCGCTGGAGCGCCTCATGACCGACAGCGAGTTGCGCACGCACATGGGACGCGCGGCGTACGAGTACGCGCAGGCCCATTTCGGCATCGAGCGCATGCTGTTGGCGATGGAAGAGGTATTCGCCGGTGTCGTTGGAGGGCTGCACTAGGTGTGCGGCATCGCCGGGCACCTGGGGGCGCCGCGGGGCC
>JBDHRR010000218.1:0-2821 GCA_039807685.1 Burkholderiales bacterium | reverse complement strand
GGCGGCCCGCGGCACGGCGGTTGTGGACGACTTCGACGTAATCAGGCACCGCCGCGCTGTCGAACGGCAGAATGCGTTGCGCAAAATCTTCGGCAAACATGATCCCGAGTGCAGATTCCAGCGCGCTTCGCCGCTTTCCGGCCGGGAGCAGGCTCGCTCCCAGCAGCATTTCGGCCTGCGTCACGGCGCTGACGAAAAGGCTCTCGACCGGCTGGGCGTTGACCCAAGTCGTTACCGCCTTATCGGGCGTCGCCCGCAACAACTCCGAAAGCACGTTCGTGTCGACCAGCGTACTCATGCGCGAGATCTTGATCGCTGCGTTCCCGCCTTGGCGGCGCGCGAACCGCGGCTCGCGCGGGCGACGTCAGGAACCGCGGGCTCGCGCATCGGTTCGCGCGGGGCGATCGGCAGTTCGATGTCGCCGAGACCGGCGAAGCGACGACGGATGCGGTCGGCGAGATTGGACGAGGGGGCTGGCGATTCTTCGAGCGCAGCCTGCAGGATCCGGCGCGCCTCGTCTTCCATCGACCGTCCGCGCGCAGCAGCCCGGATGCGCAATCGACTCTTGAGTCCTTCATCGAGTTTGCGGATGGTGATGCTGGCCATGATCCCCTCGGGAGGCTGCGGTGCGCATATTTCCCCGCTGCGATCATTGTAATCGATGCAATCAATGCATGCAATGTTTTGGCCAACACGCTTCGGCCAACACGCTTCGATCGCTTGCCTCTTGGGTGCCTCTCAGGTGCCCTTCGCGTGCCCCACGCCACCTACTTCGCTTCGGCCTTGCCGAACACCTGCGCGAGCACGAACAGCAGCGAGGTGACGACGATCATCAACGTCGAGATGGCGGCGATCGTCGGATCGATCTGGTCGCGCAGCGCGAGGAACATGTTGCGGGTGAGCGTCGAGTTGGCGCCACCCGACACGAAGAGCGCGACGATCACCTCGTCGAACGACGTGAGGAACGACAGCAGCGCGCCCGAGATCACCGCGAAGCGGATCTGCGGCAGCGTCACGGTGACGAAGGCGTACGGGCGCGATGCGCCGAGGCTGCGCGCGACCATCTCCTGATTGCGGTCGAACTGCGCGAGCGCGGAGGTCACCACGATGAGCACCAGCGGGACGGCGAGCATGCTGTGCGCGAGCACGAGTCCCACGAGCGAGTTGTTGAGCTTGATCTTGACGTAGACGTAGAACACCGCGATCCCGATGAGGATCACCGGCACGATCATCGGCGAGATGAGCAGCACGTGCAGCGCGCGCGCGGCGCGGAAACGCGAGGTGGCGAGACCATAGGCGGCAAGCGTCCCGAGCGGGGTGGCAACCAGCGCGGTGAGCGCCGCCGCCTTGAACGACGTGGCGGTCGCCTGCATCCAGGCGCGCGAGTCGAAGTAGTTGCGATACCAGCGCAGCGACCACTCGCGCGGCGGGAACTCGAGGTACTGCGAGCTGGAGAAGGACATCGGGATCACGAGGAGCGTGGGCACGACGAGGAAGATCAGCACCAATGCCGAGATCGCGTACAGCCACAGGCGGCGACCGTGGGTGATCTGGGTCGGGGTCGCGGGACGGGCAAGCCAGTTCATCGCCGCACTCCCCACGTCATCGTGGCCTCCCGCGCTGCGCGGCAGCACCTCCACGCGCTCATCGGCCCTCTCCCATCGCCCGGTCGAGGCGGGTGAGCTTCGACGCCACCGCGAGGCAGCCGAGGGTCAGCACCAGCAGGACGACGCCGAGCGCGCTCGCCGGCCCCCAGTTGAAGAAGAGTTCGATGTCGTTGGCGATCTGGTTCGACACCAGGATCACCTTGCCGCCACCGAGTACCGCGGGTGTCACGTAGAAGCCGAGGCAGATGATGAAGACGATCAGCGCGCCCGCGAGGAGGCCGGGCAGCGAGAGCGGGAAGTACACCGTCCAGAAGGCGCGCGTCGGACTTGCGCCGAGATTGGCGGCGGCCTTGACGAGATCGGTGTCGATGGCGCGCATGGCGCCGAGGAGCGGCAACACCATGAACGGCAGCATGATGTGAACCATGCCGACGAGTGTGCCGGTGAGGTTGTGCACCAGCGCGAGCGGCTCGTCCCACAGTCCGAGCGCCTTGCCCCACTGGTTGACGAGACCCTGCCGCTGCAGCAGCACGAGCCAGGCGTAGGTGCGCACCAGGATCGACGTCCAGAAGGGCAGCAGGACGGCGACCATGCACAGCGCCGCCACGCGTCGTGGCAGTTGCGCGATGACGTAGGCGAGCGGATAGCCCAGGAGGAGGCAGATCCCGGTGGTGACGAAGCTCACCTGGAACGTCGCGGCGAAGACTCGCGCGTACGAAGGCTGCTCGACGAGCCGCCGGTAGTGCGCGAGCGTCAGGCTGCCGTCGTCGGCGACGAAGGACAATCCGAAGAGCCACGCCACGGGGAGCGCCATCGTGACGACGATGAGCAGCACCGCCGGGGCGGCGAGTGCGAGAAGGCCGATGCGCTCGCGGAAGGCGTCACGACGCAGCCCCGCGGCATGCGCGGCCGGCGCCTGCGCCGCCGCGGTCATGCGTCTGGATCCGCGAGGAGGACCGCGTCGAGCGCGGCAAAGCCGAAGCCCGCCGTCGCGCCGCGCGCCGGCATGCGCGCGAGTGCTGCCGCGGTCGCGATGCCGCGGGCGCTGATGCGCGCGCCGTCGGCGAGCGTGCCCTGCACGAGGAAGCTGTCAGCCTGGTAGATCACGTCGACGATTCGTGCCGCGAGGACGTGGTGGCCGTCCTGCGCGGCGGCGTCGGTGAGATACACGCGCTCGGGGCGCAGGAGCAGATGGCGCGGGGTCCCGCCGGCGG
>JBDHRR010000090.1:0-14392 GCA_039807685.1 Burkholderiales bacterium | reverse complement strand
TACCCCGTCAGCAGGTGTACCGGGCAAGGATCGCGGGTCTTGTCCATTCGCCGCCTCGCGGCGCGCTCAGGCCGGCGTCGTGTACGGCGCGCGCACCGGCAGTCCCGCGAGATACGCCTCGACCTCGGCGGTCGGGATCACGTCCGCATACTTGCAGTTCATGTCGAAGAGGTTGATCGCGTGGCTCGCCTCGAAGCGGTCGAAGGCGCACTCCTCCGGGATCACCACCTTGAAGTTGTACGAGTACGCATCGACCGTCGTCGCGCGCAGGCAGCCCGACGTGGTGCAACCGGTCATGATGAGCGTGTCGATGTCGAGGAAGTTGAGGTGGCTCATGAAGATCGTGCCGAAGAAGCACGACGGCTTGCGCTTGCCGATCCGGATGTCGGCATCGCGCGGCGCGAGCGGCGCCACCGTCTGCGTCGCGTGCGTGCCTTCGAGCACGGTCTTCTCGGTGCCGCGGTGGCTCTTGCCCACCTGCACGCCGCTGTCGAGCATGTCGGCGCGGCGCGCGCTCTCGGTGTAGAAAACCGGGATGTTCTTCTCGCGCGCGAGGTGCAGGAGCGGTTCGATGTGCGCCACCGCCTCCCACGCCTCGCGACCGCAGTGCGTGCGGTACTGCTTCAAGCCTTCGAGGATGTCCTCGGGCTGGTCGCCGCAGAAGTTGTACTGGACGTCGATGATGAAGAGCGCGGGTCGCGTGCCGAAGCCGCCGCGCTTGCCGTAGCCCGACTTCGCGTAGACCTCGCGGTCGCGGGCGGTGAGAAAGCGATCCCAGATGCGGGGTTGGGTCACGGCAAGGTCCTCGGGGTCAGGGAACAGGTATCGGGAATCAGGGATCGGAATTGCGAATCAGGGATCGGGGGTTGGTCGTGCATGCGTTCACTCCACGGCCGGTCACTGGCGGAACAGGTAGCGGCCCGCGGGATGCTCGCGGGCGCTGGCGGACACGCGGCCGTCGCGCATCACGCAGCGGCCGCGCACGTAGGTCGCAACGGGCCAGCCGGTGAACGCCATGCCTTCGTACGGCGAATAGTCGGCGAAGGATTCGAGTGCGGCGGGGTCGATCGTGCGCGTGAGCAGGGGATCCACGATCACGAGGTCGGCGTCGTAGCCCACCGCGAGCGCGCCCTTGCCGCGCATGCGGTAGATGCGCGCGGCATTGGCCGAGGCCACCTGCGCGATGCGCTCGACGGCGATGCCGCGGCGGCGCACGCCTTCGTCGAGGAGGATCGGCAGCATCGTGGCGACACCCGGGAAGCCGTTGCTGGAAGCCCAGATGCCCTTGCCCTCCTTCGTACTGCGCTTGCGCGGCACGTGATCGGTGCCGACCGTGTCGATCGCGCCGTCGGCGATGCCTTCCCACAGCGCGTCGACGTCGGCGCGCGAGCGCACCGGCGGATTGACCTTGGCGAGCACCCCCGCGGGCGCGTGGTCGTCGAGCAGCAGGTAGTGCGGGCAGGTCTCGACAAAGATGGGCGCGCGGCTCGTGCGCCGGTGGCGGCGCACCTCGTCGAGCGCCTCCTTCGACGACAGGTGCACGATGTTGATCGCGGCGCCGACCTTGCTTGCGAAGTAGCACGCGCGGTGGACGTTCTCGGCCTCGAGGAAGTCGGGGCTCTGCTCGTTCCACGCCGCGAGGTCGTCGCGGCCGGCGCGGCGCAGCGGCTCGCGCAGGTACGGGATCACCTCCACGTTCTCGCAGTGGATGCCGAGCACCGCGCCCGGAATCGCCGCGGTCGCCTTCAGCGCAGCGAAGAGCAGCGCGTCATCGATCTCGGTGAAGCCCTGCGCGAGACCGGCAGCGCCCTTGTACATGAGGTAGAGCTTGTACGAGGTGACACCGAAGCGGCGCGAGCACTCGGCCAGCGTCTCCACGTGCAGGTGACTCGTGATGCCAAAGTGCAGGCCCACGTCGATACAGCTTTGCGCCGTGCGCTGGTCGCGGTAAGCGTCGAACGATTCCCGAAAATCGGCGGTCCGGTAGAACGACAGCGCCGAGGCGATGCCGCCCAGCGCCGCCGAGCGCGCCTCGGTCGCGAAGTCGGTCTCGGGCGAGCCGAAGCCGAAGTGGACGTGGGGATCGATGATGCCGGGCAGGAGCCAGCGATCGGTGCAATCGACGACCTCGGTCGCGGCGACGTCGGTATCGGCAGGCAGCAAGGCGGCGATGCGCCCGTCCGCGACACCCAGCGACCCGGGACCACTGCCCAGGCCGGGATGCACGAGCCGCGCATTGCGCAGGAGGAGATCGAGCTTCATCGGGTGGCGGAGATGGAGGTGACGCTGGCAGCTTCCGCGGCAACTTCGGTGGCGGCCTGGGTGGCAACATCGGTGCCATCGGCGGCGGCACCGGTGAGATGGTCGAGAACCGAGGGCAGCATCCCGCCCGCGACGAGGAGTCGCCGCTCGAAGGCGGTCTGCACGTCGGCGCTGACCGTGAAGACAATGCGGCGGCCGTCGACCGCGGTCGCGACGACGCCGATCGGCGCCCCCGCGAGCACGCCCGCCCGCAGGCCAGCGAACTCGAAGGTCTCCTCGCCCGACAGCCCGAGCGTGCGCCAGCCCTGGCCGGCGGTGAAGCGCAGCGGGATCACACCCATGCTGACGAGATTCGCGCGATGGATGCGTTCGAACGACTCGGCGATCACCGCGCGCACGCCGAGGAGCGCGGTGCCCTTCGCGGCCCAGTCGCGGCTGCTGCCCTGGCCGTAGTCGCGGCCGCCCAGCACGACGAGCGGTACGCCACGCTCGCGATACGCGCGGGCGGCCTCGTGCACCGGCACCACCGCGCCGTCGGGCAGGAGCCGCGTCACGCCGCCTTCCACGCCGGGGACCAGCAGGTTGCGGATGCGCACGTTGGCGAACGTGCCGCGCAGCATCACCTCGTGATTGCCGCGGCGCCCGACGTAGGTGTTGAAGTGCTTCGGCGCGATGCCGAGGCTCAGCAGATAGCGGCCGGCCGCGCTGTCGGCCGGGATCTCGCCGGACGGCGAGATGTGATCGGTGGTGAGCGAGTCGCCGAAGATCGCGAGCGCGTGCACGCCGTCGAGACGGGTCGGCAGCGCATTCCCGGCGAAGGCGCGCGCGACGAACGGAGGCGCCACGAGATAGGTCGACGCGCGGTCCCACGCGAAGCGCGCACTGCGCGGCGCCTCGAGCGCGCGCCACAGTTCCGGCCCGCGCTCGGCATCGGCGTAGACCGCGCGATAGACGGTGGCGTCACCGGCCGCGAGCAGGCGCCGCGCGATCTCGTCGGCGGTGGGCCACAGGTCGGCAAGGAAGACCGGCGCACCCTGCGCATCGTGGCCGAGCGGCTCGCGGGTGAGATCGATGTCGATGCGCCCGGCGATCGCGTAGGCGACGACGAGCGGCGGCGACGCGAGGTAGTTGGCCCGCACCAGACGGTGGATGCGACCCTCGAAGTTGCGATTTCCCGAGAGCACCGCGGCGGCGACGAGCCCGCCGCCCTCGATCGCCGCGACGACGTCGGGTGCGAGTGGCCCCGACTTTCCCGCGCAGGTGGTGCAACCGTAGCCCACCACGTCGAAGCCGAGTGCCGCAAGCGGCGCTGCGAGCCCGCTGCGCGCGAGATAGCGGGTGACGACCTGCGAGCCTGGCGCGAGTGAGGTCTTGACCCACGGCGCCGCCCGCAGTCCGCGCGCGACCGCATTGCGCGCGAAGAGCCCGGCGGCGAGCATCACCGATGGATTCGACGTATTGGTGCACGAGGTGATCGCGGCGATCACCACCGCGCCTTGCGGGATCGCGGGCGACGAAGACGAACCGGAGGCGGACGGCGGCAGCCGTGGCGCAGCCAGCTCGCCGGATGCGGGTGCGCGGGCAGCGTCGCGTCCCGCCACCGCAAAGCCGCCCTCCTGCACGCTGCGCTCGAGCCGTGAACGGAAATCTGCTGCAACCTCGGGCAGCGGCAACCGGTCCTGCGGCCGGCGCGGCCCGGCGAGCGTGGGCACGACGTCGGCGAAGTCGATGCGGACCACGGCGCTGTACTCGGGAACCGGCGCATCGGCATCGCGCCACAGCGCATTGGCCTTGCAGTACGCCTCCACCAACTCGACGTGCGCGACCTCGCGGCCGGTCCGCCGCAGGTATTCGATGGTGCGCGTATCGACCGGAAAGAAGCCGATGGTCGCGCCGTACTCCGGCGCCATGTTCGCAAGCGTCGCCCGGTCGGGCACGGCGAGCGAGGCGACCGCCGGACCGAAGAACTCGACGAACTTGCCCGTCACCCCGAACGCGCGCAGGCGTTGCGTGACGAGGAGCACGAGATCGGTGGTCGTGGTCCCCGCCGGCAGCGTGCCGACGAGCTCGACGCCGACCACGTCGGGCAGCGCGATGTCGGCGGGAAAGCCAAGGAGCAGGGCCTCGGCATCGAGACCGCCCACGCCCCAGCCGAGCACGCCGATGCCGTTGACCATCGGCGTGTGCGAATCGCCGCCGATCACGAAATCGGGAACGGCGAGCCGCCGGCCATCGCGATCGTCGACGCTGACCACGCTCGCCACGTGCTCCAGGTTGACCTGGTGGATGATCCCGGTCCCCGGCGGAAACACGCGCACGTTGCCGAGCGCCGACTGCGCCCACTTCACGAAACGGTAGCGCTCGGCGTTGCGCTCGAATTCACGTGCGAGGTTCGCGCCCTGCGCCTGCGGCGATCCCGCGACGTCGACCTGCAGCGAATGATCGATCACGAGGTCGACCGGGACCACCGGCCGCACGCGAGAGGGATCGCCCCCGCGCTCCACCACCGCATCGCGCAGCGCCGCAAGGTCGAGGAGGACGGGAATGCCGCTCGAATCGGGCAGGATCACGCGGGTCACGAAGAGCGGCAGCGAGGCCCGCGCCGCCGGCCACCCGGCGAGCGCCGACAATGCCGCGTCGCCCTCGGCGCCGGTGCGCGCGAGGTGGCGCGCAACGTTCTCCGCAACGACGCGCAGGCAGTACGGAAGGCGCTGCACATCGCCGCCGCGCGCCGCGAGCGCCGCCGCGACGTCGCAATAGAGCACGTCCGGCGACGGCCACGACATGGCGCGCAGCAGGCTGCCGTCCGGCGCAACAGTGACCTCGTTCAGCATGGCGTCACGACGCAGCCGAGCCCCGTCGATACGTATGATGTCTCATACATAATACCTTACGTTCCGGCCGCTTCCGGCGTCGCCAGGACCGCCTACGCCGGCACCGCCGCGGCGTCGAGTTCGCGCAGGCGCTCGGTCAGCTTGACCGCGGCGCGAGCGACGTGCGCGCGCATCAGCGATTCGGCGAGTTCACCGTCGCGCGCGCGCAGCGCCCGCAGGATCTGCCAGTGCTCGGCGTGCGCCTCGTCGCTGCGCTCGCGCACCGCACCCGAGCGGCGACGGTAGAGCCGCAGGAGGTGATACAGGTCACCGCACAACGCGCTCGTGATGCGCGCGTTGCCGCTGGCGCGGATGACGCGTTCGTGGAAGTCGAAGTCGGGCGCCGGACCACGCGTGCCACGGGCGGCGATGCGGCGGACGCGCGCAGCATCGAGGTCGAACGCGAAGCGATCGAGATCGGCGTCGCTCATCCGGCGGGCGGCAAGGCGACAGGCCATGCCTTCGAGCGCCTCGCGCATCTCGAAGAGCTCGCGCACCTGCGCGGCGGTGAGGCGCACGACCGTGGCACGCATGTAGGGCTCGCGCGAGACGATCCCGATGCCCTGCAAACGGCGGACGGCTTCGCGCACGGGGCCGCGCGACACGCCGTAGCGTGCGGCGAGCGTCGCCTCGTTGATCTCGGCGCCAGGAGCGAACTCACCCGCGTAGATCGCGTTGAGCGTGCTCGTGAACAGCTTGTCGCTCAGGGTCGTCATGGCGCCCAACGATAGCGACGCCGGCGGTATGTGTCAACACTTTGCAACGACGGATATCATCGGGATCGCCATCGTACGAGACAATCGTGTTCCAGCGATCGCACAGAGGGCGCGATGTGTTGACACTTGTCGCGAGATCGACTTACCATCCGAGGCGATTTCAAGCACCTTGCCGCACCCCCCACTCCGAGATGCCCGCCGCAGCCTCCTCGCCGCTCCCCGAGCAGACCTTCTTCGCCGATCCCGCCATCGATCGCCTGCTTGGCGTGACCATGGCGCTGGCAGCGGAGGTATACGTGCTTCGTAGCCGCGTGCTGGCATTCGAAGCACGCGCCGCCGGGGAGCCCGCGGATGGGTCGACGTCCGACGAGGACGCGGCGACGTTCGTCGCACGCCTGCTGGCGCCCCTGATCGGCGAACAGGACGCGAAGGGACCTCTGTGACACCCTCGCGAGAATCCGATCGATGAGCATGCACCGTGATCCCGCCGCGCCGATAGCGCCGCGGGACAAGCGCGAGGAAGCCGCGACGGGCCTGCCCATGGACGTCGATACCGCCGCGCACCAGCGCTTCGTGGCGGCGGCGCGCCGTTATTGGCGCGGCCCGCTCTTCCGCGCGCTCCATGCGCAGGCGAGCGCGGCCCCCGACGCTGGCCGTGAGCTCGTCACGCATCGCTACTTCGCCTGGCTCGAGCGCCACCTGCAGCGAATGAAGTACAGCGGCCCGCACGGTCTCGTCGCGAGCGCCGAGCGCGACCGCGAGACGCTGACGCGATCCGCGCCGAAGGCACTGCCCCCCGGCCTGCTGACGCTCGACCCTGATCTCGTGCCACCGGCGTACTACACCGCCTGCGACATCCACCAGCAGCCCGGTGGCCTGCTCGCCGACCTTGGTGCGCACGTGTACCGCGCGGGGGTGAGCGGTGGCGTCGTCGGCGCCGAGGCGCTGCACGAGCGTTTCGCCGTGCGCGTCGTCGGCGCGCGCAGCGTCGAGCGGATTCTCGATCTTGGGTGCGGCTTTGGCCGCAGTACGCTGGCCTTTGCGCGCGCCGCGCCGCAGGCACACGTCGACGGCATCGACGTCGCGGCGAGTTGCGTGACGCTCGCGGCACGGGAGACGCCGCCCGCGCTGCACGATCGCGTCGCCTTCCGCCAGGCGGAGGCCACGACCAGTGGCCTGCCCAGTGGCGCCTACGACCTCGTCACGTCGACGATGCTGCTGCACGAGATGCCCGAGGCCGCGGTGCGCGCGCTCATCGCGGAGTCGGCGCGTCTGCTGCGTCCCGGCGGCATCGTCGCGCACCTCGATTTCCTCGCTCCGGCCAATCCCGTGCTGCGCATGCTGTTCGAGGGCCATGCGCGTCGCAACAACGAGCCCTATCTCCTCGACCACGGGCGCATCGATATCGACCGAACGTATGCCGACGCCGGTTTCACTCGCGTGGACGTGACGCCGTTCGACGAGGAAGACGGCGCGCTCGACGTACCTCCTCGCGCGTGGCGCCTGCCCTGGCACATGATCGTGGCGCAGAAGTCGTGAGAACGCCACGAACCGTCAGCCGCCCCCCTCGACCTACCGCGCGGAGGGTCGTCCCATGATCACGAGTGGCGCGGCGTGTGAAACGCAGATCGGCATCGTGCGCGATTTCCTGCATGCGCTCGAAGCGCGCGACGTCGATCGGGCGCAGGCGCATCTCGCGCCGGATGCGCGCATCGTCGTCCCCGGCGGACGCGAGGTGCGCGCGGTCGCCGACATCGTCGCCAATTCGTCGCGCCGCTATCGACGCATCGGCAAGCACATCGAGCACATCGAAACGCTCGTCGCGCCCGGCGGCAACGTCGTCGTCTACTGCACGGGTACGCTGCACGGCACCTGGCTCGACGGCACGGGCTTCGAAGGCATCCGCTTCATCGACCGCTTCGAGTTGCACGGCGGTCGCATCCTGCGCCAGGACGTGTGGAACGACGCCGCTGAGCGGCGCGCCGCACTGACCCAACGCTGATCTGTCTCGACAAGGGTTCTTCCATGAAACTGCACCACGCTCTTCTCGTCGCCTGCGCCTTTGCGGGCATCGTCCCGGCACACGCGCAAACGTTTCCGACGCGGCCGATCACCATCGTCGTCCCCTACGCGCCCGGCGCGACCGATCGCGACGCGCGCAAGATCGCCGAACTCGCTTCGCAGACGCTCGGCCAGCCGATCGTGGTCGAGAACCGCGACGGTGCCGGCGCCACGATCGGCGCCAACTTCGTCGCCACCGCGAGGCCGGATGGCTACACGATCCTCTACAGCACGCCCGCGGTGATCACGGTGGCGCCGCTGGTTTCGAAGCCGCCGTACAGGTACGACGATCTCGTCGCCCTCGCCCGCGCCTCGCTCACGCCGCATTTCCTCGCGGCGCGGGCAGATGCGCCCTTCAAGAATGTGCCCGAGCTCATCGCGTACGCGAAGGCCAATCCCGGAAAGGTCACGTTCGCGAGCCCGGGCAACGGCACCGCCGTGCACCTCGCCGCCGAGGCCTTCGCCGACGCCGCCGGCATCCAGCTCAATCACATCCCGTATCGCGGAACCGCGCCGGCGGTCACCGCAGCGGTCTCCGGCACGGTCGACCTCGTGCTGGGGGCGCCGGGCAGCATCGGGCCGCAAGTGGACAGCGGCAAGCTGCGCGCCATCGCGCAGTTCGGCCCGACGCGTTCGCCGACGCTGCCCAACGTGCCGACGCTGAAGGAGAACGGCGTGAACGTGGCGTTGCGCGCCGAGTTCGGCTTCTTCCTGCCGAAGGGCGTTCCGCCCGATGTCGTGGCGAAGCTCGATGCCGCGCTCGCCAAGGCGATCCAGTCGGACGACTTCAAGGAGTTCGCGGCGCGCGCGCTGGCGGTGCCGGCCTACCTGCCCGGCCCCGAATACCAGAAGGTGGTCGACGCCGAGCGCGACGTGTTCGTGCGCATCGTGCCCAAGCTCTCGCTCGGCACCAACTGACCGCGCCGCGCACCGCCGGTCCCCGGCTGCCGCCGGCTCGCGAAGCCCACCGCACGGGGCCGGCGCACCGGCCCGGCGGGTGCCGGGCAATTCGTATCATGTATCATACCTATTACCATTGAACGGACGCGCCGGGGAGTCTCGGCGCGGACGAGGAGATTCGTCGTGACCGTCCCGCAGACCAAGGCGTCCCGCTATCGCGAGCTCCTGCGCTCGGGCGAGTTCATCGTGTCACCCGGCGTCTACGACGGCTATAGCCTGCGCCTCGTCGAACGCGCGGGCTTCAAGACCGCAGCGACCAGCGGCGCGGCGATCTCCAATGCGCTCCTCGGCATCGACGACATCGGCGTGATGACGCTCACCCAGAACGTCGACCACTGCCGCAACCTCGTGCGCTGCGTCGACATCCCGGTGACCGCCGACGCCGACAACGGGTATGGAAATCCGGTCAACGTGCACCACGCGGTGCAACTCTTCGAGGAGGCCGGCGTTGCCGGCGTCAACATCGAGGATCAGGTCGCGCCGAAGCGCTGCGGACACATGCCCGGCAAGGAGGTAGTGTCCTGCGACGAGATGGTGCGCAAGATCGAGGCGGCGTGCCTCGCGCGGCGCAGCGACGATTTCGTGATCGTCGCCCGCACCGACGCGCTCGCGCTCGAGGGCATCACCGACACGCTCGAGCGCGTGCGCGCCTACGCGCAAGCCGGTGCGGACATGATCTTTCCCGATGCGGTGAAGCGCGAGGACGACATCGCGCGCATTGTCGAGGCCGCGGGCGTGCCGGTGACGGTGAACATGGGCTTCGGCATCCGCGCCCGGCCGACCACGCCACTCATCCCGATTCCGCGTCTGAAGGCGCTCGGCGTGCGGCGGATCAGCCTGCCGCGCATGCTGCCGGCGGCGGCGATCAAGGCGATGTCGACGGCGCTCGCGCTCATGCGCGGCGTCATGGAGAGCGGGGAGCCCGTCGACCGGCCGGATCTGCTGGCCGGGATCGAGGAGATCATGGCACTCATGGACTACGATGGCATGCGCGCACTCGAGGCACGCCTCCTCGGCAGCGACGCGGTCGAGCGCAAGTACGGAAGCGCACCATGACGGCGCGCCGGGAAGTGATCGTGGCCGGCGCGGGTCCGGTGGGACTCGTCGCAGCGCTGGCGCTCGCCGACGCCGGCGTCGGCGTCACCGTCGCCGAGAAGCGTCCCGCGCTCAGCACGGCGTCGAAGGCCTCGACGTTCCATCCGCCAACCCTCGCCATTCTCGATCGGTTGCAGGTACTCGCTACGGTGCAGCACCTCGGCACGCGCGTCGACCGCGTGCAATACCGCACGCCGGACGAAGGAATCTTCGCGCAATTCGACCTCGCCGCACTCGCGCCGCATACGGCATTCCCCTATCGCCTGCACCTCGAACAGGCGCAACTGACCCCGGTCATCCTCGAACGACTGCGCCAGCATCCGCACGCACGCGTGCTCTTCGCTGCCGAGGTAGAGGACGTCACCCAGGATGACTCCGGGGTCACGGTGCGCGTCAAACGCGGCACGGCGCACGAGACGCTGATCGGCGACTGGCTCGTCGCCGCCGACGGCAGCCGCAGCGATGTCCGTGCGCGGCTTGGCATCGACTTCGACGGGATCGAGTACCCGGACAAGATCCTGCGCATCATGACCGACGACGATCTCGCGGGTCTCCTGCCCGGGATCGCGCCGGTGACGTACGTGTGGAACGGCGACAAGTCGGTGAGCTTCCTGCGCATGCCCGACTGCTGGCGCATCATCCTGCGCGTGCCGAAGGAGGTCGACGAGGCGACCGCGTTGCGCAGCGACTGGGTTCTCGCGCGCCTCCGGGAAGTGATCCCGCACTGCGCGCGCGTCCCGCACGTGGTGATGCGCGACGTCTATGCCGTGGCACGACGGGTCGCCGCGCGCAATCGTGAAGGTCGCGTACTGCTCGCGGGCGATGCCCTGCACATCACCAACACCCGCGGCGGCATGAACATGAATTGCGGCATCCACGACGCCTGGGCGCTGGCGCGGGCGATTGCCGGCGGCACGACCGATGACGCGACGAGCGTCGCGGCGGCCGCGGCCGAGCGCCTGCGCGTCGCGCACGAGATGCTCATTCCGCGCACCGATCGCAACGTCGCCGGCGGATCGGCCTGGCTCGAGAAGGTTCGCGCGATGGCCGCGAATCCGAGCGAGACGACGGCGTACCTGCGCACCGCGGCGATGCTCGACATGACGCCGGCGCTGGCATGAACAGCACCGGTCGCGAGTACGAAGTACCCTGCCGGCGGCGCTCTCGCCGCCGGGCGACACGGCGAGGAGTCGACTGACGATGGACGCTGCCGCCGCCTTGCGCGTGCGCCCGCCGGCGTGGGCCGGCGTCGTGGTGCCGCCCGCCAATCCCACCGTCGAGCCCGAGCTCGGCCGCTGCGTGGACGGCGTGCTCACCCTCTACGCCGCGCGCTTCCCGGTAATGCCGGGGACCACGCTCGAGGAGCGCAACCGCCGCTACCTCGAGCACTACCGCGACGCGGTGGGCGCCTTCGGCAGCCTCGCGCTGCGCGCGCTGGTCATGGCGCTCACCGGGCCGTCGTATCGGCTGCTTCCCGCGGGCGATCGTGCGCTCGCCGACGAGCTCAGCGCCCGAGCGAAAATGCCGGTCACGACCGCGAGTGCGGCCATCGGCGATGCGCTCGCAGCGGTCGGCGCCCGCCGGGTCTGCCTGCTCTCGCCATATCCCGACTGGCTCACCGCCGAGGCGGCGGCCTACTGGCGCGCGGCCGGGCACGAGGTGGTGCAGGTGGTGTCGATCTCCGAGACCTTCCGCGCCTACGAGCTCACCGCGGACGAGGTCTCGGCGGCGCTGCGCGAGGTCGATGCGAGCGCCGCCGATGCGGTGGTGATGAGCGGCACCGGCATGCTGACCCTCCCCTCGATCGCCGCTGCCCGCACGACGCTGCGCATTCCCCTGCTGTCGTCGAACCTGTGCTGCGCCTGGTGGCTGCTCGCGCAGTGCGGCCAGCGTACGGGCTCGCCGCTCTTCGCGCAGGCCGCCCCCGAACTCGCGTCCCACCTCGCGCGAATCCCTGCCGCATGAAGCGAGATCCCATGTCGACGTCCATTGCTCCCACCACCCCGGCCGCCAACTCGCGCTTCGCACGATCGCAGACGTACCGCGACCGCGCATCGAAGGTACTGCCACGAGGAGTGTCGTCGTCGCCGCGCGCCACGCAGCGTCCCGTACCGCTCGCCATCGCCCGCGGCGAAGCCGCACACGTGATCGATGTCGACGGCAACGAATACATCGACTTCTCGCTGGGCTACGGGCCGCTCCTCCTCGGTCATAGCCCCGCGCCGGTGCTCGCCGCCGTCGAGCGCGAACTGCGCAGCGGCCTGCGCACGGGCGGCATCACCACGCTCGAGGCGGACTTGAGCGAGCGCATCGCGCGCGCCATGCCGGCGTGCGAAATGAGCGCGTTCGTGTCGAGCGGCACCGAAGCGGCGCAACTCGCGCTGCGGCTCGCGCGCGCCGCGACGGGGCGGCTCACGGTCGTGAAATTCCGCTGCCACTATCACGGCTGGTCGGATGCCATCCACGTCGCCACCGACCCCGCCAACGATGGTCCGTCGACCGGTGGCCAGGACCCCGATGCGCTGCGCCACGTCGTCGTCCTCGACTGGGGCGATGCGGCGGCGCTGGAGGCGCTCGCAGGCAACAACATCGCAGCAGTGATCATGGAAGCCGCAGCGATCAACGCCGGCTGCTTCGCCCCGGCGCCGGGGTACCTCGAGCGGGTGCGCGCGTGGACGGCCCGCCATGGCATCGCGCTCATCTTCGACGAGGTGATCACCGGCTTTCGCCTCGCGCTGGGTGGCGCGCAGGCGCGCTACGGCATCGCACCCGATCTCACCGTGCTCGGCAAGGCGCTCGGTGCCGGCATGCCCGTCAGCGCCGTTGCCGGTCGCCGCGCGATGTTCGAACCGATCGCGCGCGGCACCGTCTCGCAGCGCGGCACCTACAACGGCTTCCCGCCGGCGATTGCCGGCGCGATCGCCGGGCTCGACTACCTCGGCGAGAACGCGACGGCCCTGTATCCGCGCCTCGAAGCGTACGCGACGGCGATCGCCGGGCACGTCCGCGCGGTCGCCGCGCGTACCGGCGCTGCCGTCGCCGCCAACCAACTCGGTCCGTGCGTGCAGCTCTTTGCCGGGACCACCGCGGTACCCACGTTGCGCGATCTCGGGAAGGTCGACAAGGAGCGCACGCTCGACCTCACCTCGGCGCTCGTCGAGCACGGGGTGGCTCCGCTGCCGCGCGGCATGATGTACGTGAGCACCGCGCACACCGACGCCGACATCGAGCGCACGCTGGCGGCACTCACCGCAGCGATCGGCCGCATCGCCTAGCGCGCGCTCCGGCGCGCTCGCCAGTCCGCGTCAAGCGGCGCGAATCCCGAAGCGATACGGGTCGTCGTCGTCGAAGACGAGCGTGGCCTCGGCAGTGACGAAGGCGCGCCCGGTGATCGACGGCACGATGCTGCCGGCCGCACGGTCGTGCCACCGGTAGCTGCCCGTGAACCGGCTGCCGATGATGCTCTCCTGCACCCAGCGCGCGCCCTCGGCGAGCGCGCCATCCGCGGCGAGGCAGGCGAGCTTGGCACTCGTCCCCGTGCCGCAGGGCGAGCGATCGTAGGCCTTGCCGGGACAGAGCACGAAGTTGCGCGCATCGGCGCCGGTAGCCACCGCGGTGCCGACGAGCTCGACGTGGTCGACCTCGGGAAACCCCTGTGCGTTGACGGCCTGCCGCACGCGCCACGCGTACGCGGTCAGCGCGTCGATGTTGGCGAAGGCCAGCGCCTGTCCGTGGTCCGTCACGAGAAAGAACCAGTTGCCGCCCCAGGCGACGTCGCCGACGACGCGCCCCACGCCCGGCACGTCGATCGCGACCCCGGCGTGCGCGCGATGGCTCGGCACGTTGTCGATCGTCACGCTGCCGTCGTCCGCGAGGTGCGTCGCCACCACGCCGACCGGCGTCTCGATCCGATGCGTTCCGGGCGCCACGCGGCCGAGGTGCGCGAGCGTGGCGACGAGGCCGATGGTGCCGTGCCCACACATCCCGATCACGCCGACGTTGTTGAAGAAGATCACGCCGGCAGCGCACGACGGATCGACCGGCGCGGTGAGCCAGGCGCCGACGATCACGTCGGAGCCGCGCGGCTCGTTGACGAGTCCCGCCGCCTGCTCGCCGAACGTAGCCGCCAGCCGGAGGCGGCGGTCGGCGAGACTTCCCGATCCGAGATCGGCGCCACCCGCAACCACCACCCGCGTGGGCTCTCCCGCGGTGTGCGAATCGATCACCTCGATGCGCTGCTTCGCCATCGCCTTCCTCCCGAATCGCCGCTCGCTCGCCGTTCGACGCCGCGATCGGCGTCTTGCAAGCGTCCTCACGGATGGTAGCCGAGCGACGCGCCCGTCGGGGAATTAGCTGACTTGACAATTACTGACTAGGCAGGATAATGCACGCGATGAGCGATCGGGCAGCGACACGCGCCGCGAC
>JBDHRR010000089.1:0-14472 GCA_039807685.1 Burkholderiales bacterium | reverse complement strand
CACCGCCTCGGGCGCGCAGTCGAGAAGGCGCGCCACGGCGACGCATTCGGCGCGCGCATCGGCAAGACCCGCCTCGCCGGTGCCGGCGTTGGCATTGCCGGCGTTGACGACGAGCGCGCGCAGCGAGCCGCCGCTGCGGACCTGCGCCGCGAGGTGCTCGCGGCACACCTGGACCGGAGCTGCGGCGAAGCGATTCTGCGTGAAGACGCCGGCCGCGACGGTGCCCGGATCGCAGACGACGAGGAGCACGTCGTGGCGCTCCCAGTTCTTGATCTTCGCGGCTGCCGCGCCGAGCGCGACGCCGGCGACCGGCAGCAGCGTGTCAGACGTAGGGGGCGTATAGCGGACAGGCATGGGTGCGGGTCGTCGCGCTCACAGCTTGCCGTGGCAATGCTTGTACTTCTTGCCCGAGCCGCAGGGACAAGGATCGTTGCGGCCGACCTTCTCGCCGACGCGGGTGAACGGTGGCGGCGGCGCGAGCGCCACGTCGCCGTCGTCGCCGGGGCTCGCCAGCGCGTCGTCGTAGCCCGTGTGCTGGTAGCGGACGTTGACGACGGCCTCCTTCTCCTGCTCCTCGACCGCCTGCACGTCCTCCTCGGTGCGCACCTGCACGGTCAGCATCAGCTTGACGAAGTCCTGCTTGATGCGATCGAGCATGTCGGAGAAGAGCTCGAAGGCCTCGCGCTTGTATTCCTGCTTCGGATTCTTCTGCGCATAGCCGCGCAGGTGGATGCCCTGGCGCAGGTGGTCGAGTTGCGAAAGGTGATCGCGCCAGTGATGGTCGACGAATTGCAGCATGAAGCTGCGTTCGAGCTGGCGCACGAGTTCGGGGCCGTACTGCTGTTCGCGGCTCTTCCACACGTCGCGGGCGATGCCCACGATGCGCTCGCGGATCGCATCGTCGGTGAGCGCCGCGTCGTTCTTCATCCACTCGGCGACCGGTGCCTCGAGGTGGTAATCGCTTTGCAGCGTCGCGCTGAGACCCGCGGGGTCCCATTGTTCCTCGACCGAATCGGGCGGGATGTGCACCTTGACGACGTCCTCGATCTGCCCGCGGATCATGTTCTCGACGGTATCGGAGATGTCGGTGCTCTCGAGCAGGTCGTTGCGCTGCTGGTAGATCACGCGCCGCTGGTCGTTGGCGACGTCGTCGTATTCGAGGAGCTGCTTCCGGATATCGAAGTTGCGCTGCTCGACGCGGTTCTGCGCCTTGGCGATCGAGCGGTTGACGATCGGATGCTCGATCGGCTCGCCGTCGGGCATCTTCAGCTTCTGCATGATGACGCCGAGCCGCTCGCCGCCGAAGATGCGCAGCAGCGGATCCTCGAGCGACAGGTAGAAGCGCGACGAGCCGGGATCGCCCTGCCGGCCGGCACGGCCACGCAGCTGGTTGTCGATGCGTCGCGACTCGTGGCGTTCGGTGCCGATGATGTGCAGCCCGCCAGAGGCCAGCACGGCATCGTGACGCAGCTTCCACTCGGCGCGCAGCTTCTCGATCGCGCGGTCCTTGTCTTCCGGCGACAGTGCCTCGTCGTCGCGGATGCGCAGGATCAGCGGTTCGAGCATGCCACCCAGCACGATGTCGGTACCGCGCCCGGCCATGTTGGTGGCGATGGTGATCGACTTCGCCTTCCCGGCCTGCGCCACGATCTCGGCCTCGCGCGCGTGCTGCTTCGCGTTCAGCACCTCGTGCGGCAGCTTTTCCTTCTGCAGGTACTGCGCGAGGAGCTCCGAATTCTCGATCGACGTGGTACCGACCAGCACCGGCTGCCCGCGCGCGTGGCACTCCTTGATGTCGGCGATGATCGCGTCGACCTTCTCCTGGAAGGTGCGGAAGACGAGATCGTTCTCGTCCTTGCGGACCATCGCGAGGTTGGTGGGGATCACCACCGTCTCGAGGCTGTAGATCTGCTGGAATTCGAACGCCTCGGTGTCCGCGGTGCCGGTCATGCCGGAGAGCTTGCCGTACATGCGGAAGTAGTTCTGGAAGGTGATCGACGCCAGCGTCTGGTTCTCCTTCTGGATCGGCACGCCTTCCTTCGCTTCCACCGCCTGGTGCAGCCCGTCCGACCAGCGGCGCCCGGCCATGAGGCGACCGGTGAACTCGTCGACGATCACCACCTCGCCGTTTTGCACCACGTAGTGCTGGTCGCGGTGATACAGCGCGTGTGCGCGCAGTGCCGCCATGAGGTGATGCATCAGCGAGATGTTCTGCGTGTCGTACAGGCCCGAACCCACCGGGATGAGGCCGGCGTGACCGAGGATGCCCTCCGCGTGCTCGTGGCCCTCCTCCGACAGCAGCACCTGGTGTCCCTTCTCGTCGACCCAGTAGTCGCCCGGCCCCTTCTCCTCCTGCTGGCGCGTGAGTTTCGGCGCCAATTCGTTCAAGCGGTAGTAGAGCTCGACGTTGTCGTCGGCCTGCCCCGAGATGATGAGCGGGGTGCGCGCCTCGTCGATCAGGATCGAGTCGACCTCGTCGACGATCGCGTAGTTCAAGCCCCGCTGCACCCTCTCGGCGGGGGTGAACACCATGTTGTCGCGCAGGTAGTCGAAGCCGTACTCGTTGTTGGTGCCGTAGGTGATGTCGGCGGCGTAGGCGAGCTGCTTGTCGGCGTGGCTCATCTGCGACAGATTGACGCCGACCGAGAGGCCCAGGAAGCGATAGATGCGCCCCATCCAGTCGGCATCGCGCTGCGCGAGGTAGTCGTTCACGGTGACGACGTGCACGCCCTTGCCGGAGAGCGCATTGAGATACGCGGGGAGGGTAGCAACGAGCGTCTTGCCTTCACCCGTGCGCATCTCGGCGATCTTGCCATGGTGCAGCGCCATGCCGCCGATCAACTGGACGTCGAAGTGGCGCATCGACAGCACGCGCTTGCCGGCCTCGCGCACGGTGGCGAACGCTTCGGGCAGCACGTCGTCGAGCGACTCGCCGTTGGCGACGCGGCCCTTCAACTCGGCCGTCTTGTCGCGCAACGCCGCGTCGTCGAGGGCGGCGAGCTTGGGTTCGAGCGCGTTGATCTGGCGTACGACCTGCCGGTACTGCTTGAGCAGGCGCTCGTTGCGGGAGCCGAAGACGCGCGTGAGGATGTTGGAGATCATCGGAAGAGAACGGGAATTGGGGCGAGGCTCGCCACGACAGCGTTACGTTCCGCCGCACGGCCCGGATTGCAAGAGGCGGGCTGGACGCCGTCTCGCCGGAACACGCTGGGGCGCCGAGAGCTCAGCGGCTGGCCGCGGCCTGGAGGAAGCGTGCCGGATTCTGGGGCACGCCCTTCAGCCTGACCTCGTAGTGCAGGTGAGGTCCGGTGGACCGACCCGTAGTCCCGACCGCCGCAATCTTCTGGCCACGGACCACGAAGTCCCCTTCCTTCACGAACAGCGCCGAAGTGTGCGCATAACGCGACACGAGCCCGTTACCGTGGTCGATCTCGACCATCTTACCATAGGCGGGATGCCACTCCGCGGCGATCACCTTGCCGCTCGCGGTGGCGACGATCGGCGTGCCCGGCTCCGCGGGAAAGTCGATCCCTTCATGCATCGATTGCTGGCCGGTGAACGGATCGATGCGGTAGCCGAAGTTCGACGAGAACCAGCCGTCGGTGACCGGCAGCAGCGTCGGCATGAATCGCTTGTTGGCCGAGTCGTTCACGAGCATCGTCTCCAGCACGGAGAACTGGTCCTGCCGCACGGTCATCTCGCGGGAGAGGGTGTCGACGAGGCCGCCGAACGCCGCCATCGACAGGTTGCGCGACGGCAGCGACGACACGGCGCCACCGCGCCCCGGCACCGTGCTGCTATCCATGCTGGGCATGTCGGAAGCCTTGAGGCCCGCGGTGCGCGCGAGGCGCTCACCGACGCTCTCGAGTCGCAGCATCTGCGCCTGCAACTCGCCCAGGCGGATCGCCATCGCATTGAGGTGACCCTGGACGCGCTCCTGGACCTTGGCCGCCGCCTCGCGCTGATCGGCGAGCACGATCGCGGCGAGCCAGGGATGCTGCGTCGCCGCGGCCCAGCGCAGCGTGATGAAGTTGAAGGCGAGGGTGAAACCAAGAAAGACGACCAGCAGGACGAGACCACCCAGGGTCCAGTGACGCCAGTCGAGCGTGATGCTGCGCGCCTTGGCATGGGCATCTGCAACCAGGATGATGTTCACTCGTGCTGCCTCCCCGCCCTTCGCGCGTGTAACACTTCCAAAACCACTCGCCGCACCCGCTCGTCGCCGGGCGCTGCCACGCCTTGTCCATCCATCCGAGCGACCGAAGATCCTGCCCGATGCCGCCACCGCCGGCCCGCCCCCTGCACCGCGTGCTCGCCGACGATGCGCGTCTCGCGCAATGGCAGGCGCGGATGCAGAACGAAGCCCGACTCACCGCACTCGTGAGGGAGGCGCTGCCGCGCGCCCTCGCCGAGCGGGTACGGGTGGCGGAAGCCGCTCCACCGCACCTCGTCCTGGCGGTGCCCGCGGGTGCCGTCGCGACGGCGGTGCGTCTGCGTTCCCACGACATCCTCGCCGGCCTGCGGCGCGGAGGATCGAACTTTACGCAAATCGAGGTGCGGGTGCAAGTCGGGGGAAATGCCCACCCGGAACAGAAATCGACGTCCAATCAACGAGTTAGCCCTAACGCCGCGCCGCTGAGAGAGCTTGCTCGCCAGCTTCCGCCCGGGCCGTTGCGCGAGGCGGTCGCCAAACTCGCCCGGCGCGGGCGCTGACGAGGTCACGCCGGGTCCCCGATGGCGGTGCAACCCGCTACGCCAGGAGGACGAGGCGCTCCAGGGCGTAGAAGAGCAATACGCCGACCAGCAGCGCGACGGTGAATTTCGCCACCTGGACGATGAAGCGCAGATAGCGGCGATCGCGCTGGAAGAAATAAAAGAGCGCCGCGACGAGGATCGTCCCGAGCGCAAGAAAAAGGAGGAGACGAACGATCAGCATGGGCGGGCCATTACGCCGACCCGCGGCCACCGCGCCGTGCGCGGCGCGTCAACCCGGCTGCGGCGCCCAGTCGCGGAAAGCACCCGGCACCGCGGCGGCGTCGGCGAAGGTCGCCGTCTGCCACGCGTCGGCACGCTCGAGGAGTGCGCGGCACAGCAGGTTATTGAGGCCGTGCCCCGATTTGTACGCCGTGTACTGGCCGATCAGCGGATGGCCGAGGAGGTAGATGTCACCGATCGCATCGAGCACCTTGTGACGCACGAATTCGTTGTCGTAGCGCAGACCCTCGGCATTGAGCACCTTGACTTCATCGAGCACGACCGCGTTCTGCAGGCTGCCGCCCAGCGCGAGGCCGGCGGCGCGCATCGCGTCGACGTCCTGCATGAAGGCGAAGGTGCGCGCCCGCGCCACCTCCTTCGCGTACGAATCGGCAGCGAAATCGACGACGACGTGGCGATTCTCCGAGCCGAAGACCGGATGCGGAAAATCGATGGTGAAATCGAGGCGGTAGCCGTCGAAGGGGGAGAAGCGAGCCCATTTGTCGCCGTCGCGCACTTCGACCGTTTCGGCAATCCGCAGGTAACGCTTCGTCGCGTTCTGCTCGACGAGGCCCGCCGACTGCAGCAGGAACACGAACGGACCCGCGCTGCCGTCCATGATCGGCAGCTCGGGACCGGCAACGTCGACGTGCAGGTTGTCGATCCCCAGGCCGGCGAGCGCCGACATGAGGTGCTCGACGGTGGCGACGCTCGTCGAATCGACGCGCAGCGTCGAGGCGAGCCGGGTGTCACCGACGTGGGTGGCGAGTGCCGGCAGCGCCGGCGAGTCGGCGAGGTCAACCCGATGGAAGACGACTCCGGTGTCCGGGGCCGCCGGGCGCAGCGTCAACTCGACGCGAGCACCGGTGTGCAGACCCACTCCTGTCGTGCGTGTCGCCGTCTTGAGCGTGCGTTGCTTGAGCATTCGTTTCTTCGCCGCTACATCAACGGGTTAGTCGAGAAGTATAGCACGGGAGGGAGGGCTCGCGCCCTCCCGGAGACCCCGTTGCCGCACCCGCCGCCGCGCTCGAACCAGGAATTCCGGGCCCGCACGCTAGTCCGCCTGCTTGCGCAGGAAGGCGGGAATCTCCGAGGCGTCGAATGCCGGCGCCACCGACGGTCCTGTCGTCGCCCGCCCCTTGCGCATCACCGCGGGCTGGTCGAGGCGCTCGTAGTCGATCGTCTCGGTCGGCACCAGCATGCCGAGATCGTCGGTACCCGTGCGCTGCAGCACCGCGGTCTCGAACACCTCGAGCTTGGGCCGCGACTTCGCCTGCTGTGCCGCAGCCCCGCCCAATCCGGTGGCGATCATCGTCACCCGCAGGTCGTCGCCCATGCTGTCGTCGATCACGGTGCCGATGATGACCATCGCGTCGTCGGCGGTGAATTCCTTGAGGGTGCTCATGACCTCGTGGTACTCCTTCATCTTGAGCCCCGCCGAGGCAGTCACGTTGACCAGCACGCCGCGCGCGCCGGCGAGGTTCACATCTTCCAGCAACGGACTGCGCACCGCCTGCTCGGCGGCCGACTTGCCGCGGTCCGCGCCGCTCGCCGTGGCCGAGCCCATCATCGCCATGCCGACCTCACCCATCACCGTGCGCACATCGGCGAAATCGACGTTGACGAGACCTGGATTGTTGATGACCTCGGCGATACCCGAGACTGCGCCGTGCAGCACGTCGTTGGCCGCGGCGTAGGCATCGAGCAGGGGGATGTCGTCACCCAACACCTGCATCAGCTTGTCGTTGGGAATGATGATGAGCGAGTCGACCTTTTTTTGCAGTTCCTCGATGCCTGCCTGCGCGACGCGCTGGCGCTTGCCCTCGAAGGCGAACGGCCGGGTGACGACGGCGACGGTGAGGATGCCCATGCTCTTCGCGATGTCGGCGATGACCGGCGCGGCGCCGGTCCCGGTACCGCCACCCATGCCGGCGGTGATGAAGAGCATGTCGGCGCCGCCGATCATCTCGGCGATGCGATCGCGATCCTCCATCGCCGCGTCGCGGCCGATCTCGGGCTTCGCGCCGGCGCCGAGCCCGCGCGTCAGCGTGGAGCCGAGTTGCAACTGCGTGCCGGCGGTCGACCGCTTCAGCGCCTGCGCATCGGTGTTCGCGCAGATGAAGTCGACGCCCGCGAGGCCGCGCGCGATCATGTGCTCGACGGCGTTGCCGCCGCACCCGCCGACGCCGATGACCTTGATGATCGCACCGTCGTCTTGGCTGGGATCGATGATTTCAAACATGGTGTGCTCCTTCTCCTGTCGATGTGAACCGCTGAACCGCGATGCCCCGAATCACTCTCGTTGTTATGTCTCGCCCTTTCCGGCAGGAATCGTCGGGCTCCGCCCGCGATTCCTGCGTGACCGAATCGAGCGCAAGCAGGTTTTCACTTTCGCTCGCTCAAAAATTCGCCTTGAACCATTGCCGCATCCGCTCGGCCGCGCCGCCGATGCCGGCGGTCTGCGCACGGGCGGCGAGGCCGCGCACGTACTGGTCGCGACCGGCGAGGAGGAGTCCCATGCTCGTCGCGTAACGCGGGCTGCGCACGATGTCGGCGAGATGGCCCGTGTAGGCGGGCACGCCGATGCGCACCGGCATGTGGAAGAGCTCCTCGCCCAGTTCGGTCATGCCTTGCAGCAGCGCCGAACCACCGGTGACGACGATCCCCGACGAGATCATCTCCTCGAAGCCGCTGCGCCGGACCTCCGATTGCACGAACTGGAAGAGCTCCTCGATGCGCGGCTCGATCACCTCGGCGAGCATCGGCCGCGATAGCTTGCGCGATGGGCGTTCGCCGACGCCCGGCACCTCGATCACGTCGTTGGCGTCGGCCAACTGCCGCAGCGCGCAGCCGTAGCGGACCTTGAGCTCCTCGGCATCCTTGGTCGGTGTGCGCAGCGTCATCGCGATGTCGTTGGTCACCTGGTCACCGGCGATGGGAATCACCGCGGTGTGGCGGATCGCGCCGTTGGCGTAGACCGCGATGTCGGTGGTGCCGCCGCCGATGTCGATCAGGCACACGCCGAGGTCCTTCTCGTCGTCGGAGAGGACCGCCGCCGCCGACGCCAGCGGCTGCAGGATCACGTCGCGCACCTCGAGGCCGCAGCGGCGGATGCACTTGGTGATGTTCTCCACCGCCGACGCCGCGCCGGTAACGATGTGCACGTCGACTTCGAGGCGCACGCCGCTCATGCCGAGCGGCTCGCGCACGTCCTCCTGGCCGTCGATGGTGAACGACTGTGGAACGATGTGCAGGATCTGCTGGTCGTTGGGAATCGGGATCGCCTTGGCGGTGTCGACCACGCGATCGATGTCGGCTTGCGTGACTTCCTTCTCCTTGATCGCGACCATGCCGTGCGACGTGTAGCAGCGGATGTGGCTGCCGGCGATGCCGGTGTAGACCTCCTTGATCTGGCAGTCGGCCATCACCTCGGCCTCCTCCAGCACGCGCTGGATCGACGCCATCGTTGCTTCGATGTTCACCACCACGCCCTTCTTGAGGCCGCGCGACGGCGCCTGCCCCAGTCCGACGATGGCGAGCTCGCCCTCCGGCGTCACTTCGGCGACGATGGCGACGATCTTCGAGGTTCCGATGTCGAGGCCCACGATCACGTTCTTGCTGTCCTTCATGTACCGTCCCGTTCCCCTTGCGCTGCGACCCGCGCGTCACGCCGCGGGCTTGCCGCCCTTTTCACGAAATCCCGGCACGCGCGCGGCGAAGCCGTTGCGATAGCGCAGATCGACCGCGTCGACCCGCGTCCCCGCGCGTGCCAGCGCGCCCAGCGTGCGCGCATGAACGCCGACGAAACGCGCGAGTCTCCCGTCGGGATCGTCGCGTCCCAACTCCACCGCGAGCGGCCCGGCAGGCCCCTCGGCGCGCAGCCGCCAGCCCCCGCGCGCGGAAAGGCGCAGCTCGGCAATGCGCAGGTCGAGCGGGCGCAGCGTGTCGGTGAACGTGTGGTAGCGTGTGGCCATCTCCGCAGCGCGCGACGGCGGGCCGTCGAAGCGCGGCAGCACGTCGGTCGACTCGGCGGTGAAGACCTCGCCGCGATCGCTCACGAACGCGTCGGCGCCGAAGCGCGCCAGCGGTTCGTACTCGTCGATCGTCACTTCGAGCCGGTCGGGCCATTGCCGGCGCAGCGCAACGCTGCGCACCCACGGCACGCGAGCGAGCGCGGTCCGGGCGCGGGCGAGATCCATGGTGAAAAAGGTTCCGCTGAGGTCGTCGCGGATCGCCGCCTCGAGTTGTGCGCCGTTGACGCGATGGAGCGGACCGGCAAGCACCACCTCGTTGAAGGCGAAGGCCGGCTGACGCACGACGAACGCAATGGCCGCGGCAGTGAGGCCCACGACGGCGAGGAGCGCGAGCGTCATGGCAAGGGCATTCATCTGCCGCGCGTCATCCCACATGGGCGCCTCGCAGGATCTCGACGCACAGGTCGGGGTACGACCACCCGGCGGCCTTCGCCGCCATCGGCACCAGGCTGTGTCCGGTCATGCCGGGCGAGGTATTGACCTCGAGCAACGAATAGCTGCCGTCTTCGCGCAGGATGAGATCGACGCGTCCCCAGCCCGTGCAGCCGATGACGTCGAAGGCGCGCAGGCAGGTAGCGCGGATCTCGAACTCGACCGCCTCCGGCAGCCCGGCCGGACAGAAGTACTTCGTCTCGTCGGAGAAGTACTTGCTGTGATAGTCGTAGTTGCCCTGCGGCGCCTCGATGCGGATGAGCGGCAGCGCGCGGCCGTTGACGATCGACGCCGTGAGCTCCTGTCCGCGCACGAACTCCTCGACCAGCACCAGGGGATCGTGCCGGGCAGCCTCCACGCCAGCGGCGGCGAGCTCGCCGTGGTCCACGGTCGTGACCTTGGTGATGCCGATCGTCGAGCCCTCGCGCGCGGGCTTGACGATGAGCGGCAAGCCGAGTTCGGCGACGACACGCATCCAGTCTGTCCGCGCATCGACCAGGCGATAGCGCGGCGTCGGGATGCCGCTCGCCAGCCACACGAGCTTGGTGCGCCACTTGTCCATGGCAAGTGCCGACGCCATCACGCCGCTGCCGGTGTACGGGATGCCGAGCGTCTCCAGCGCGCCTTGCACGGTGCCGTCCTCGCCGAAGCGGCCGTGCAGCGCGATGAAGACGCGCGCAAAGCCGTCGCGCTTCAGCTCCCACAGGTCGCGCTCGGATGGATCGAAGGGATGCGCGTCGACGCCCTTCTCGCGCAGCGCGGCGAGCACGCCGCGGCCGGACATGAACGAAACCTCGCGCTCGGCGGAGGGTCCGCCCAGGAGCACCGCCACTTTGCCGAAGGCGTCGCCGCTCATCGCGACACCTCGCCGACGATGCGCACTTCCGGCTCGAGCGCGATGCCGGTCTTCGCGAGCACCGTGCCGCGCACGACGTCGATCAGCGCCTCGATGTCGGCGGCGCGCGCGGCGCCGCCCTCGTTGACGATGAAGTTCGCGTGCTTCTCGGACACGCGCGCGCCGCCGATCGTGTGGCCCTTGAGGCCGCACTGCTCGATGAGGCGCGCCGCGTGGTCGCCGGGCGGATTGCGGAACACGCTGCCCGCGTTCGGCAGCGACAGCGGCTGCGTGGCGATGCGCCGCGCGAGGAGTTCGCGGATGCGCGCGCGGGCCTGCGTCGAGTCACCGTGCGGGAAGCGGAACCACGCCGCGGTGAAGATCTCGGGCGTCGATGCCGGCGCCCGGGCACTTACGCTGCGATAGCCGATCACGTAGTCGGCGGGCGTGCGCACCACGAAGGTCCCGTCGCGCAGCAGGACCTCGACGCGCGCGACGTGGCGCCACGTCTCGCCGCCGTAGCAGCCGGCGTTCATCGCGAGCGCGCCACCGACGGTGCCTGGAACGCCCGCCAGGAACTCGGCCTCGGCGCAGCCGTGCAGTGCCGCGAAACGCGCGAGCTTGGGACTCGCCGCGCCGGCCTCGACGTAGATCAAGCCGTCGGCGACCGCGAGGGCCGCGCCGGCGTCGTGCAGCACCACGACCGCGCCGCGAATGCCGCCGTCGCGGACCAGCGTATTGCTGCCCAGGCCCAGCACCGTCACCGGGGTCGTCACCGGCAGGCCACGCAGGAAGGCGGCGAGGTCGTCGCGCCCCGCGGGCAGGTACAGCAGGTCGGCACGCCCTTCGCCGGCCCGCCAGCTCGTGTAGCGGGCGAGCGGTGCGTCGTGGGCGAGACGCCCGCGCAGGCCCGCACCGGGATTCGCCTCGAAGCACGCGGTGCGCGCCATGTCAGCTCGCTCCCGCGCCGGCGGCGATTGCCGCCGCGCTGGTGCCGATCGAGCCCGCGCCCATCGTCACCACGACGTCGCCGTCGCGCAGCACTGCACGCAGCGCCGTCGGCAGCGAGGCAATGTCCTCGACGAAGATCGGCTCGACCTTGCCGGCGACGCGCACGGCACGCGCCAGCGCACGGCCGTCGGCCGCGACGATCGGCGCTTCGCCTGCCGGATAGACGTCGGCCAGCACCAGCGCGTCGACCGTCGAGAGCACCGCGACGAAGTCCTCGAAGAGGTCGCGCGTGCGGGTGTAGCGGTGCGGCTGGAAGGCAAGGACGAGGCGGCGGCCGGGGAAGCTTGCGCGCGCGGCGTCGAGCGTCGCCGCCATCTCCGCCGGATGGTGGCCGTAATCGTCGATCAGCGTGAACGTGCCGCCGCCGGCAAGCGCAACCTCGCCGTAGCGCTGGAAGCGCCGCCCGACGCCGCGGAACCCGGCGAGCGCGCGGGCGATTGCCGCGTCGGCAACGCCCGCCTCGCGGCCGACCGCGATTGCCGCCAGCGCATTGCGCACGTTGTGCACGCCGGGCAGTGCCAGTTCGACCGCGAGATCGGGGACGTTGCGCGATCGCGCGATGAAGCGCATGCGGCCGCCGACGTTGGTGACGTCGATTGCGCGCAGGTCGGCGTCTTCCGCGAGGCCATAGGTCACGAGCGGCTTCGCCACCTCCGGCAGGAGGCCGCGCAGGTTGGCATCGTCGATGCAGACGACGGCAATACCGTAGAACGGCAATCGTTGCAGGAAATCGACGAAAGCGCGCGTGAGCCGCGAGAAATCGTGGTCGTACGTCTCCATGTGATCGGCGTCGACGTTGGTGACCACCGCCATCACCGGTGACAGGTAGAGGAACGAGGCGTCCGACTCGTCGGCTTCGGCGACCAGGAATTCACCGGTGCCAAGGCCCGCGTTGGCGTCCGCCGACAGCAGGCGCCCGCCGATGACGAAGGTGGGATCGAGACCGCCTTCGGCGAGTACCGAGGCGACGAGGCTCGTCGTCGTCGTCTTGCCGTGGGTACCGGCGACCGCGATCCCCTGCTTGAGCCGCATGAGCTCGGCCAGCATGAGCGCCCGCGGCACGATGGGAATGCCGCGCTCGCGAGCGGCCACGACCTCGGGATTGTCGGGCGCCACCGCCGTGGAGACGACCACGGCATCGGCGTTCGCGCTGTGCTCGGCGGCGTGACCGATGGCGATGCGCACGCCGCAGCGCGCGAGCCGCACGGTCGCGGCATTGGCCACGAGATCGGAGCCCGACACGCTGTAGCCCTGTGTCGCCAGCACTTCGGCAATCCCGCTCATGCCGGCGCCGCCAATGCCCACGAAGTGCACGCGCTTGACCTTGTGCTTCATGGGCGCACCCCGAAGCCCAGGCAGACGTCGGCCACGCGCGATGCGGCATCGCGCTTGCCCTGCGCGTGCGCCGCGCTGGCCATGGCGAGGCAACGCGCGCGGTCGAGGCCCTCGATGCGGGCGGCAAGGCGCTCTGGCGTGAGCGTATCCTGCGGCTCCTTCCACGCGGCGTTCGCCGCCACCAGGAACTGCGCATTCGCGCTCTGCTCGTCGGCAATCGCACCCGGCAGCGGAACGACCAGCGCGCCCAGCCCCACTGCCGCGAGCTCGGACACCGTGAGCGCGCCGCCGCGGCAGACGACGAAATCGGCCCAGGCGTAGCGAGCCGCCATGTCGTCGATGAAGGCCACGCACTCGGCGGCGACGCCGGCCCGCGCGTACGCGTCGCGCAGCGCCGCGAGATGCCGCTCGCCCGACTGGTGGACGATCGTCGGCCGGCGCGCCGTGGCCAGCGTGGCGACCGCCGCCGGCACGAGCGCATTCAATGCCTGCGCACCCAGGCTGCCGCCGACCACGAGGAGGCGCAGCGGACCGTCGCGGTCGGCGAAGCGCTGCGCCGGCGTCGGCAGCGCGCACAGCGCATCGCGCAGCGGATTGCCGACCCATTCGACGAGCCGCGCGTGCCGGCCGCGCAGCGCCTGCGGAAAGCCCAGGAGGATGCGATCGGCACCGTAGGCGAGCACGCGCGTCGCGAGCCCGGCCACCGCATTCGAGTCATGCAAGACGAGCTTGCGCCCGGTCGCCACCCCCATGAGCGCGCCGGGGAACGAAGCGAAGCCGCCAAAGCCCAGCACGACGTCGGGCAGGCGGCGGCGGATGATGCGGCGCGCCGCGGCGCAGGCGCCGAGCAGCGCGAATGGCCCGAAGAGCAGCGTGCGCCAGCCCTTGCCGCGAACGCCGCGAAACGCGATGCCCTCGAACTCGACCCCGTGCTGCGGCACGAGCCTCGCCTCGATCCCCTCGCGGGTGCCGAGCCAGAAGACGCCCGCGCCGCGCGCCGCGAGCTTCTGCGCGACGGCAAGTCCGGGGAAGACGTGGCCGCCGGTGCCGCCGGTGGTGATCATCACGTTCACGAGCGGCGCCCCCGGACTCCGGCACGCGCTGCTGCCGCGTGCACGCGCGCTCTGCCGCCGCGGGTCACGATGCGCGTCATACCGTGAACCCTCGCAGCAGCAACCGGTTCTCGTAGTCGATGCGCAGGAGGAGCGCGATCGCCACGCAGTTGGCGACGATGCCGCTGCCGCCGAACGAGAGCAGCGGCAGCGTGAGTCCCTTGGTCGGCAGCACGCCCATGTTCACGCCGATGTTGATGAACGTCTGCACGCCGAGCCACACGCCGATCCCCTGCGCGACGAGGGCGGCGAACGGCCGCGTGAGGCGCGACGCCTGGTTGCCGATGCCGTAGGCTCGAAAGAGCACCCACACGAAGAGCGCGATCACGACGACGACGCCGACGAAGCCCAGTTCCTCGGCGATCACCGCGAGCAGGAAGTCCGTGTGCGCCTCGGGGAGGAAGAGAAGCTTCTCGACACTCGACCCGAGGCCCACGCCGAGCCACTCGCCGCGACCGAAGGCGATGAGCGAATGCGACAGCTGGTAGCCCTTGCCGAGCGGATCGGACCACGGATCGAGGAAGGCGGTGAGGCGCTGCAGTCGATACGGTGCGGCGACGAGGATGCCGGCGAGCGCGACGGGCAGGAGGGCGGCGAGGCCCAGGAAGAGCCGCCAGTCGAGGCCCCCGAGGAAGAGGATCCCGAAGGCGATCGCGACGATCACCACGAAGGCGCCGAAGTCCGGTTCGAGCAGCAGGAGGCCGCCGACAACCACCATCACCGCGAAGAGCGGCAGGAA
>JBDHRR010000217.1:0-2857 GCA_039807685.1 Burkholderiales bacterium | reverse complement strand
GCTCGTGTGCTCGAACCTGATCGGGCCGGCCAAGATCGCCTCGATCGACCTGCCCTTCTGGGGCCCCTACGCGTTCGGCGCCGGCGTGGTCTTCTTCCCCATCTCCTACATCTTCGGCGACATCCTGACCGAGGTCTACGGCTACGCGCGTTCGCGCCGCGTGATCTGGGCGGGCTTCGGCGCCCTGATCTTCGCCTCGGTGATGGCGAGCATCGTCGTCGCCCTGCCGCCGGCTCCGTTCTGGCAGCACCAGGCGGCCTACGAGATCGCTTTCGGGAACGCGTGGCGCGTCGTTGCCGCCTCGATGATCGCCTACTTCTGCGGCGAGTTCGTCAACTCGTTCGTCCTGGCGAAGATGAAGATCTGGACGGAAGGCCGCGCCCTCTGGGCCCGCACGATCGGCTCGACGATCTTCGGAGAGGCCGTGGATTCGGCGATCTTCTATCCCCTCGCCTTCTACAATTCGGGTATCATTCCCAACGAGGCGCTGCCCAAGATCATGCTGGCGCAGTTCCTGATCAAGACGCTGGTCGAGGCGCTGTTCACACCCGTGACCTACGTCGTCGTGAATTTCCTCAAGCGCCACGAGCACGAGGACTATTACGACCGCACGACGAACTTCAACCCGTTCAAGCTGGAGGAGTGATGGTCGCGCTCGGATCGACGGGAAAGCTCGCGCCGAAGCTGATGTCGTTCGACGTGTTCGGCACGCTGATCGACGTGCGCGGCAGTTCCTACGCCGCCTTCCGGTCGATGCTTGCCGATGCGAACGCAGCCCACGTCGACGTCAAGGCGTTCTGGGAGCACTGGGAAGAGCGCAACATCGCCCATTACTGGGAGCCGTGGCGGCCGTACCGCGAGATCTGTGAACTGTCGCTGGCCGAGACCTTCGCGCATTTCGGCGTCGCGGGATCGCCCACGCTCATCGAGCGCTATTTCGAAGCGTTCTCGCGCTTCGAGCTGTTCGACGACGTGACGGCGACGCTCGACCGGCTCGGCCAGCGCTGTCGGCTCGCCGTCGTCTCCAACATCGACGACGATCTGCTCGCCGCGACGCCGCTCAAGCGGACCTTCGACCTCGTCTGCACGGCCGAACGGGCGCGCGGCTACAAGCCCGACGGGGCGCTGTTTCGCTACCTTCTCGCGCACGCGGGCTGCGGAAAAGACGACATCCTGCACAGCGGGCAGTCGCAGTTCACGGACATGGTCGGCGGCAAACCGCTCGGCCTCACCATCGCGTGGATTAACCGCCGCAACGTGGCCCTCGCACCGAGCGTGCCCCGTCCCGACTACACACTCGCCCGCGTGGCGGATCTGCTCGACCTCGTCGAGGCTTGAAATCCGCGCTTCATTTCACGGTCGTCTGCGCCGACGCGGTCGCGGATCGGTCGGGGAGCGCCACCGCGCCCCAGGCGTAGCCCGAGGCGACGGCCCGGCCCGGGAACAGCAGCGACACCGGGTTGATGTGCGCACCGCGCCGGTCCTTGACCTCGTAATGCACGTGCGGGCCGGTGGAGTAGCCGGTGCTGCCGAGCGATCCGAGCCGATCGCCCTGCGCGAGCACGACACCGACGCGCGTGCCGATGGCGCTGAGATGACCGTAGAGATGTTCGCGGCCCTCGTTGTCGCGCGTCACGACGGCATTGCCGTAGCCGCCCCGCGCGCCGGCGAAGATCACGGTCTGCCCATGGCTGGTCGCGAAGACGGGTGCACCGAGGCGCCCCGCCAGGTCGATCGCCGGATGCGCGCGCCCCTGGTTGAAGAGGCTGCTGATGCGTCCGTGCTCGAACGGCAGGACGAAGGCCGCTGCGAGCGTGCGCGGCTTCTCGGGCCGAGCGTCGCGTGCGGGACGGGCGAGTGGATCGAGCGGCGTGAACGCCGTCTGCTGCGGCTGGGCCGCCCAGGCGAGGCTGCGCGGCGCGGCCTGCTGCGGCACGCTCGAACGTGGCCGGTGCGAGGCCATGAACGGCAGTCGCAGCAAGAGTTCGGGCTGCACGCTGCGCGGCCGACGTGCCAACCGCGGCGAAGGCACAAACATGCGCGCAGGCGACAGCCGCTTCACCTCCACGGGCTCGCTCGGCAGCAACGGCCCGGTCAGCGGCCGCGGCAGGGCCGGCGCCCGCGCCCAGGGCAATCCCTCGCCACGTGACGACGCGGCCCGGTCGCCGACGCCTCGCGGTTCGAATGCGGTCAGAAGCAGATGAGGGGCGCCATCGCCTGCAGCCACGGGACGCCCCCAATCCCCCATGGCGGCCGCGCCGAACTGTGTGATCCCGACCAGGGGCGTCGCTGTCGCCACGCGCGCGTCCCGTTGGCTCGGCGCCGCAGGCCGTCCGAGGTCGAGCACGTCGCGGAGGGTGATCTCGTGCCCCTGGGGTCGGCTCGCCAGTTGGCGCTCGACGGCAGACGCGGCGCGCACCAGCGGATCGAGCGCACCACCGGCCCCCAAGGGCTGAAGGAGCCGATCCGGCCGCGCGCTCGTCCGCTCCACCTCGGCCCTGAGACCTGCCGGCCATCCCCCGACCAGCACCGCCAGAACCGCCACGCGGCCCAGCATCCCCGTACGCACGCGCATGCCACCTCGTCACCGAACACGCGGGACCCGCGACGTCCCCTCACGCCGCGCCCGCAGTTGCGTCTACATTCGCGGTGGCAGAGAACGAGTGAACGGTGGCAACTCCAAGACGTCAGGTCGTCGCGCAAAGGCCAATTTCGGTCGTGAAATCCGATATTTGCGCAACCGGGAGGACATCAGTCCTCTGCCCGCGGCACCATTAAGTTGTAAATGCGCGCGACTGGCCGCGAGATCACCCGACGCTGACGTCTTACGCCGTGCGCAAATCGGGGGGGATGGCTT
>JBDHRR010000088.1:0-14513 GCA_039807685.1 Burkholderiales bacterium | reverse complement strand
GAGATCACGCTCGACGAGGACCGGGACCTGGTTGTACGGATTCATCACCGCGAGATCCTCGGGCTTGTGATCGAGGTCGACGTCGATGATCTGGAAATCCATGCCCTTCTCGTGCAGCACGATGCGGCAGCGCTGCGAAAACGGGTCGGTCGTCCCCGAATAGAGGGTCATCATGGCGGTGTCTCCTTGGCGTGCATCACGGCGCCCGCGTCACGCTCTCGACGGCGTGACGCGCTCGGCGCCGCATCGGCGACTCGCCGGTCACGGACCGCGAGCCGTGGCTCCTGCCGCACGCTCTAGTGCGGCACGTCCTTCCAGTACAGGCGCTTCAGTGCGTAGACGAGCGCGAACAGCACGACGAGATACATCAGCACCACGATGCCGATGCTGATGCGCTTGTTCTTGGTGGGCTCGCCGACGAAATCGAGGAAATTCACGAGGTCCGCTGCGAACGCGCGGTACTCGACCGGCTGCATCGTGCCGGGCGCGTCGGGATCGGTCGCCACCTGCTGCACGATCCACTTGCCCCCGGGCGTCGGCGCCACGCGGGCGAGACCCTTGATGGCGATTGCGGCGGCCGCCGCCTTGCCGTGATCCTCGAACTCCTGCTCGACGAGGCGGTTGGGACCCGAGAGCTCCCACAGCACGTGCGGCATGGCGACACTCGGGAACACGAGGTTGTTCCATCCCGTCGCGGATTTGCCGTCGGCGTAGAAGCCCAGCATGTAGTTGTATAGCCAGTCGGCGCCACGGACACGCGAGATCACCGACAGGTCCGGCGGTGCCACGCCAAACCACTTCGCACCTTCGGCCGGCGTCATCGCGACCGTCATGGTCGAGCCGAGCTGCGTGGACGCGAACATGAGATTGTCCTTGATCTGCTGCTCGGTGAGCCCGATGTCCTGCAACCGCTCGTAGCGCATGTACTTCGCGCTGTGGCAATTGAGGCAGTAGTTCACGAAATTGCGCGCGCCGCGCTGCAGCGACTCGGCGTCGAGGCGATGCACCGGCGCGGGAACGAGGCGCAGGTCCGCGCCGCCCGACGCCACGGCCTGCAGGCCGATGCCGGCAAGCAACGCCGCGACGAGGGTGAGGATGGTCTTCTTCATGGCGTTCAGCGGACCCTTTCCGGAACCGGCTTCGTCTTGTCGCGCGCGGTGTACCACGGCATCAGCACGAAGAAGAGGAAATACACGACGGTGAGCACGCGCGCGAGCACGGTGGCCTTGTCGGCACCGCCCACGAGGGGCCAGCCATCCGGGAACTGACCCCAGACGGTGACCGGCACCACGCCGAGGTAGCCCAGGATCAGGAACGAGATCACGAAGGCGGCGAGCCACGATTTGTACAGCGTCCCGCGATAGCGGATCGACTTCACGGCACCGCGATCGAGCCAGGGCAGGAAGAAGAACAGCACCACCGAGGCGCCCATCGCGATCACCCCCCAGAACTGCGAGTTGAAGAACGACGGGACGGCGCGCAGGATCGCGTAATACGGCGTGAAGTACCACACCGGCGCGATGTGCTCGGGCGTCTTCAAGGGGTCGGCCGGAATGAAGTTGTTGGCCTCGAGGAAGTAGCCGCCCATCTCCGGCATGAAGAACATGATCACCGAGAACACGAACAGGAAGAACACGACGCCGACCAGGTCCTTGATCGTGTAGTACGGATGGCTGTAGATGCCGTCGAGGTAGAGGCCGGTGTTGGGATCCTTCGGCTGCTTCTTGATCTCGATGCCGTCCGGGTTCGACGAGCCGACTTCGTGCAGTGCCATGAGGTGCGCGGCGACGAGGCCGATCAGCACCAGCGGCAGCGCGATGACGTGGAAGGCGAAGAAACGGTTGAGCGTGGCATCCGAGATCGTGTAGTCGCCGCGAATCCACACGCCCAGGCTCTCCCCGATGAAGGGCACCGTCGAGAACAGGTTGACGATCACCTGCGCGCCCCAGTACGACATCTGCCCCCATGGGAGGAGATAACCGAAGAACGCCTCGCCCATGAGCGCGAGGTAGATGAGACAGCCGAAAATCCACACGAGCTCGCGCGGCTTGCGGTAGCTGCCGTACATGAGGCCGCGGAACATGTGCAGGTACACGACGACGAAGAACATCGACGCACCCGTCGAGTGCATGTAGCGGATGTACCAGCCCCACTCGACGTCGCGCATGATGAACTCGACCGAGTCGAACGCCTTGGCGGCATCCGGCTTGTAGCTCATCGTGAGGAAGATGCCGGTGACGATCTGCATCACCAGCACGAGGGCGGCGAGCGAGCCGAAGTAGTACCAGAAGTTGAAATTCCTGGGCGCGACGTACTTGCCCCACTGCGATTCCCACAGCGGGGTCAGCGGGAAGCGGGCGTCGATCCAGTTGAGCAGCTTTTCCATCAGCTCTTACCTTCCTGGCTGAGGCCGATGACCACCTTGGTGTCGGAGACGTAGCGGTGCGGCGGCACGACGAGGTTGGTCGGCGCCGGCACCCCCCGGTAGACGCGCCCGGCCAGGTCGAACTTCGACTGGTGACAGGGACAGAAGAATCCGCCCAGCCAGTCGGGGCCGAGATCGGCCGGCGCGACGTCGGGGCGGAAGGTCGGCGAGCAGCCCAGGTGCGTGCAGATGCCCACTGCGATCCACATCTCCGGCTTGAACGAGCGATGCTCGTTCTTGCAGTCCGCGGGCTGGATCGAATGGTTCGAATTGGGGTCGGCGAGGCGCGAATCGAGCTTGGGTAACGTGGCCATCATGGCCGGCGTGCGGTTGAGCGCCCAGCACACCTGTCCGCGCCACTCGACGGTGATGAGCTGGCCCGGCTCGACCTTGGTGAGATCGACCTCGACCGGCGCACCGGCAGCCCGGGCCCGGGCCGAGGGCCAGAACGACATCACGAAGGGGGTGGCAGCAGCGACCACACCCACGCCGCCGACCGCGCTGGCGGCAACGAGCAGGAAGCGGCGCTTCTTGTCGTCGACGGATTGAGTAAGAGCGTCAGACATCCCGATATCCAAGAAAAGGCGAGCCTTGGCCTGCGACGTGGCGCCGCCGGCAACCGCAGCGTTCGACCACCCCGCACTGACGCGCCTCGCGGACGAGTCGTCGCGACGCGCTTGCAAAACCGGGCGATTATAGCGGATTCATCCCGGCCGCCGGAAGCCCGGACGCGGGAGCGGCGCATAAAGGCATGTGCTATCAATGCGTTGCGCCGCCTATACTGCACGGATGTTGCGCAAGTTCTGGCTCGTCTTCGCGCAGGCCTGCACGGTATGCCTGGCGCTCCTCTTCGTCGTCGCCACCCTGCGGCCGGACCTGCTGCCGCGGGTGAGCGGTCGCGCCGCAAATGTCATCGTCACGCAGGAAACCGCCACCGAGGTCGCCGGGACGCGCGTGACGAGCTACGCCGATGCCGCCCGCAAGGCAATGCCGGCGGTGGTCAACCTCTACACGAGCAAGGAGCTGCCCGCACGTGACGCGCTGGCCGGCGACCCCATGTTCCGGCGCTACTTCCCGTCGCCGACGCCGCAGCGGCAGACGAGCCTGGGCTCGGGGGTCATCGTCGCGCCGGAGGGCTACGTCCTCACCAACCACCACGTGGTGCAAGGCGCCGACGACATCCAACTCGTGCTGGCCGACGGCCGGCGCGTCAAGGCGCATCTGCGCGGCAGCGACCCCGAGTCCGACCTCGCGGTGCTCAAGGTCGACGAGGAAAACCTGCCGGCGATGACGTTTGCCGCTGCCGACAACCTGCAGGTCGGCGACGTCGTGCTCGCGATCGGCAACCCGTTCGGACTCGGCAACACCGTGACGCTGGGCATCGTGAGCGCGCTCGGGCGCAATTACCTCGGCGTGAATCGTTTCGAGGACTTCATCCAGACCGACGCCGCGATCAATCCGGGCAATTCGGGGGGCGCGCTCATCGACACCGCCGGCAATCTCGTCGGCATCAACAGCACCATCTACTCGCAAAGCGGCGGCTCGGTCGGCATTGCCTTCTCGATTCCGGTGTCGCTCGCTCGCAAGGTATTCGAGCAGATCGTGCGCGATGGCGAAGTCACCCGCGGCTGGCTCGGCATCCAGCCGGTGCCGGTGACGCCGGCCATCGCCAAGGAGCTTGCGCTTCCGCGTCCGGAAGGCGTGGTGATCGTCGGTCTGCAGCAAGGCGGGCCGGCCGACAAGGCCGGCATGCAGCTCATGGACGTGGTGACCGAGATCGGCGGCCGCGAAACTCGCAATGTGCCGCAGCTCCTCGCACGCATCGCCGAACTGCCCCCCGGAACGACGGCGAAAGTGCGCGTCGTGCGCACCGGTGGCGACGTCGAGGTCGACGTCGTGGTCGGCAAGCGGCCACCACCCGAGCGCCAGTAGCGCGTGGCGAACGCGCCGCCACCGACCCCGGGGGCCGCGCCACCCGACCGGCGCGCACTGGGGCGCTGGCTGGCCGAGCAGCAGCTCGGTCCGCGAACCGCGCTGCGCCGTGCCGGCGTCTGCGCCGCGCTCGCGGGTGCCCTCGCGGTGCCACAGGCGTGGCTCCTCGCGCAGGCGATCGCCGCCGCCGTCATGACGCGCGCACCGCTCGTCGCCGTGCTGCCGTGGCTCGCGGTGGTCCCGCTGCTGGTCGCCGCGCGCTTCGTACTCGGCCAGGGCGCGGCGCGCAGTGCGCTCACCGCGGCGCTCGCAATCGAGGCGACGTTGCGGGCCGCACTGCTGCGCAAGATGCAGGCGCTCGGCCCCGCTTGGGTGGGGGAGCGCCATACCGGGGCGCTCGCAACGACCGTCGTCGATGCCGTGGAAGCCCTGCGACCGTACTACACGCGCTTCGTCCCCAACCTCACGGTCCTCGCCGTCGTCCCGCTCGTCATCGTCGTCTTCGTCCTGCCGCGCGACTGGATCTCGGGCACGGTGCTCCTCGTCACCGCACCGGTGATTCCCCTGTTCATGGTCCTCATCGGCGAGGGGACGCAGCGGCTCAACCAGCGCCAGTGGCGCACGCTCTTCCGCCTGTCGGCGCGGCTCCTCGATGCGCTGCAGCGCATCGCCACGATCAAGCTCTTCAATGCCGCCGAGCGCGAGGTGGCGCTCCTCGCCCGCGCCGCCGACGAGTACCGTCGCACGACGATGGCGGTGCTGCGCGTCGCGTTTCTCTCCTCGCTCGCGCTCGAATTCTTCGCCACCGTGGGCATCGCACTCGTTGCGGTGCTGGTCGGCTTTCGCCTGCTCGATCGCGAGATGACGCTCGAAGTCGGCCTCTTCGCCCTGCTCCTCGCACCGGAGTTCTACGCGCCGCTGCGTCGCCTGGGCGCCGACTACCACGCGCGGATGGAAGCGATCGCGGCTGCGCAGAGCATCGTCGAGGTGCTCCACGCGCAAGTGCCGGTGCGGGGCCACCGCCGGCCGCCGTTGCCGGCGCGGATCGGCCTGCGAGTCGATGACGTGCACTTCACCTATGACCCCGGCACGGCCGTGTTGCGGGGCGTGTCGCTCGCGATCGAGCCGGGCGCCGTGCTGGCGCTCGTCGGCGCCACCGGGACCGGCAAGAGCACGCTCCTCGCGCTCATCGCCGGCGAGCGGCGGCCCCAACGCGGGCGCATCCTCGTCGACGGTCACGATCTCGCCGACCTCGATCCGGCCTTCTGGCTCGAGCACGTCGCGACGGTGCCGCAGCGGCCCTACCTCTTCGCCGGGTCGATCGGCGACAACATCCGGCTCGGCCGGCCCGCCGCCACCGACGCCGAGGTGGAAGCGGCCGCGCGCGCGGCGGCTGCGGATTCGTTCATCGCCGCGCTGCCCGCGGGGTATCGCACGGCGGTGGGCGAGCACGGGCAGACGCTCTCCGGCGGGCAGGCGCAGCGCATCGCGCTCGCTCGCGCCTTCCTCAAGGATGCGCCGGTGGTGCTGATCGACGAGGGAACCACCGGCCTCGACCCCGAGGCGGAAGACGCCGTCGTCGCGGCGGTCGAGCGGCTGGCACGCGAGCGGACCGTGCTGGTGATCGCGCACCGCCTGCGCACGGTCCTGGGCGCCGCGCAGGTCGCGGTCATCGAAGCCGGGTGCATCGTCGAGCAGGGGCCGCCGCCGGCTCTCGCCGCGCGCGACGGCGCCTTCGCGCGCATGGTCGCCAATGCCAAGGTATCGCCATGGGGCGCGATCTAGGGATCCTCCTGCGCCTGCTGCGCCTCCTGCGCCCGCAGCGCGGATGGCTGCTCCTGGGCGCGCTGCTGTCGACGCTGACCGTGCTGGCGAGTGTCGGCCTGATGGCGATCGCCGGTGCCTTCATCGCCAGCATGGCGCTCGCCGGGGCGTCCGCTACGCTCGTCAACTACTTCCTTCCGGCGGCCGGTATTCGCCTCCTGGCGATCCTGCGCACCGGCGGCCGCTATGCCGAGCGCGTGGTGACGCACGAGGCGACGTTTCGCGTGCTCGCCGAACTGCGCGTGTGGGTCTTCGAACGACTCGTTCCGCTCGCGCCGGCCCGCCTCGCCCACGAGCGCAGCGCCGACCTCGCGGCCCGCGTGCAGGGCGACGTCGACACCCTCCAGCACGCATACCTCGGGCTCTACGCGCCACTCGTCACCGCGCTCGTCTGCACGCTGGTCACGGTGGCACTCTTCGCGCTGCGCAGCGCCGCGGCGGCGCTCGTGCTCCTCGTGCTGCTCACCGCGGCATGGCTCGGCGTGCCGCTCGCGATCCGGCGGATGAGCGCCGCCGCGGGAAATACGATCGTCGATGCAAGCGCCGCGCTGCGCGTGCAGGTCGTCGATGCGCTGCAGGGCATGGGGGACCTCGCGGTGTACGGCGCGAGCGAACGGGTCGCCCGCGACGTGGCGCGCCTCGCGGGCCAACTCGGCGAGGCGCAGCGACGCGCGGGCTTCGCGGGCCTCGTCGCCGACGGCAACGTCGCGCTTAGCGCGGGGCTCGCCCTGTGGCTCGTCACGATCGTTGCCATCGCGGCGGCCGACGGCGGCGCGATCGATCGCAGCGAAGTGCCGATGCTCGCCATGGCGGCGCTGGCGGCATTCGAGGCGGCGGCGCCGCTGCCGTTGGCGATGCAGCGGGCGGGCGAGGTGGTCGCGGCCGGCCAGCGCATCCTGTCGCTCGCCGACGCGGCGCCGGCGCTACGCGATCCGGCCGCGCCCTCCCCCGTTCCGCTCGACGCCGGCATCACGATGCGCGGCGTGACGCTGCGCTACCCCGGTGCGCTGGACGACGTGCTGCATGGGGTCGATCTCGATGTGGCGAGCGGCCAGCACATCGCGCTGGTCGGTCCGAGCGGCGCCGGCAAGAGCAGCATCGCGGCGCTCCTGGCGCGCTTCTTCGAGTACGGCGGCGCCATCAGCGTCGGCGGGCACGACCTGCGCGCATATCACGGCGACGATCTCCGCCGCCTGATCGCGGTCGCGACCCAACAGGCGCATCTCCTCAATGCGAGCCTGCGCGAGAATCTCCGCCTCGCCGCACCGCAGGCAACCGATGCGCAGATGCTCGAGGCGCTCGCCGTCACACAGGCACTCGACATCGTCGATGGCGCGCCGCAGGGTCTCGACCTGCCGCTGGGCGAGGGTGGCGTGCGCCTGTCCGCCGGGCAGGCACGCCGCGTGGTGCTGGCGCGCGCGCTGCTGCGTGACGCGTCGATCGTGGTCCTCGACGAGCCGACCGCCGGCCTCGACCCCGGCATCGCACGCGCGCTGCTCCAGGCGCTTCGCACGCGGCTCGCGGGACGCACGCTCATCGTCATCACCCACGACGTGGTGCAGGTGGAGGATTGGGTCGACGCGATCGTCGTGCTGCAGGCCGGGCGCATCACCGAAAGACTCCCCGCTCGCGCCGCGTAGTCGCGCGGCGTCGCGGCATTGCCAGTTGCCTTGACACCGCACGGGTGCGGCGCGGACACTGGACGCTCGCTCCCTGCACCTCCGGGTCCTCGCCGTCGCCCGCCGCCGGGGCAGCATCTCCCGACCCCTCCCGAGGCGCTCCTCCCGCATGGTCGACGACACCGCAGTTGATCTCGCCCGGATCCAGTTCGCGGCCACCGCGCTGTATCACTTCCTGTTCGTGCCACTCACGCTCGGCCTCACCGTGCTGCTGGCGGCGATGGAGACCGTGTACGTGACGACCGGGCGGGCGATCTATCGCACGATGACGCAATTCTGGTCGAAGCTCCTGCTCGTGAATTTCGCGCTGGGGGTGGCCACCGGGCTCACCATGGAGTTCCAGTTCGGCACCAACTGGTCGTTCTACTCGAGCTTCGTCGGCGATACCTTCGGTGCGCCGCTGGCGATCGAGGGCCTCATGGCCTTCTTCATGGAATCGACCTTCATCGGACTCATGGTCTTCGGCTGGGACCGGCTGTCGAAGGCGCAGCACCTCATCGTGACCTACCTCGTCGCCCTCGGCTCCAACCTGTCGGCGCTGTGGATCCTCGTCGCCAACAGCTTCATGCAGCGGCCGCACGGCGCCTCGTTCAATCCGCTGACGATGCGCATGGAGCTCGACAGCTTTGCCGACCTCTTCTTCAATGCCGATGCGCAAGCGAAGTTCGTGCACACGAGCATCGCGGGCTACGTGGTGGCGGCGATCTTCGTGTGCGGCATCAGCGCCTACTACCTCCTGCGCGGCCGCCACCTCGAACTCGCGCGGCGCTCGTTCCGCCTCGCCTCGATCTTCGGCGTGCTGGCGACCGCCGGCGTGCTGACGCTGGGCGATGCGCTCGGCTTCGTCGGCGCGCGCGCGCAACCGACCAAGCTCGTCGCAATGGAAGGCCTGTGGACGCACGAGGCGGCGCCGATGGCGCTCAACCTGATCGCCTTCCCCTCGCAGGACGAGCAGCGCAATCACTTCGCGATCCGCATTCCCGCTGTACTGTCCCTGCTCGTGACGCACTCGTGGGACCAGACGGTGCCCGCGGCGGACGAACTCGAGCGGCAAGCGGCGCAGCGCATCCGCAACGGCATCCCCGCGCTCGAGGCGATGCGCAAGCTCTCGACCGACCCCACCGACGCGGACGCGTTGCGCACGCACCAGGAGCACCAGGCCGACGCGGGCTACGCGCTCCTCGTGCAGCGCTACGCCAAGGACGGCGACCTCGCGAACGTCACCGATGCCGACATCGCGCGCGCCGCCAAGGATGCGATCCCGGAGGTCTGGATCGTGTTCTGGGCGTTCCGGGCGATGGTGGGCCTGGGCCTCCTGATGCTCGCCTATTTCGTGCTTGCGGTGATCCACACGCTGCGCAACGACGTCGAGCAGCGGCGCTGGTTCCTGCACGCCGCGGTGTGGATGATCCCGGTGCCGTTCCTCGCCGCGGAGACGGGGTGGATCGTCGCCGAGGTGGGGCGGCAGCCGTGGACCGTGTACGAGGTGCTGCCGACCTGGCTGTCGGCGTCGAGCCACGGCGTCGGCTACATGCTGTTCTCGCTCGCCGGCTTCATGATCCTCTACACGGCCTTCGCGATCATCGAGGTCGTCCTCATGCTGCAGCTCATCCGCAAGGGTCCCGACGAAGCTGCCGCCGTCGGTGCGCCCCTCGCCGAGGCCTATTAGGATTCCCGTGGACGCCTATCTCGCGCTCAAGCTCGTCTGGTGGCTGCTCCTGGGCGTGCTGCTCGTCGGCGTCGCCGTGATGGTCGGCATGGACATGGGCGTCGGCATCCTGTTGCGCTTCGTGGGGCGCAGCGACGACGAGCGGCGGGTCGCGATCAACATCATCGGCCCGCATTGGGACGGCAACCAGGTGTGGTTCGTCCTCGGTGGCGGGGCGATATTCGCCGCGTGGCCGCTCGTCTACGCGACCGCCTTCGCGGGCCTGTACATCGTCATGCTCGTACTGCTGTGGAGCATGATCGTGCGCCCGCTCGCCTTCGAATATCGCGGCAAGCGTCCCTCGCCGCGCTGGCGCAACGGTTGGGACTGGTGCTTCTTCGTGAGTGGATTCGTGCCGATGCTCGTGTTCGGCGCCGCCATCGGCAACCTGCTGCAAGGTATTCCGTTCGCATTCGACTGGCGACTCGCCTCGCGCTACGACGGCAGTTTCGTCACGCTCCTCGATCCGTTCGCGATCCTCTGCGGCGCGCTGGCGGTGGCGATGGCGGTCTACATGGGCGGCGCGCGACTCATGACGGGCAGCGAGGAGCCGATACACGGACGAGCCCGGCGGGCCGCGCTCGTGGCGGGAACCGTCGCGGTCGTGCTGTTCACGGCGGGCGGGATCTGGCTGCAGTGGATCGAAGGTTTCCGGCTGCTGAGCGGTCCGCCACCGGCCGCCGTGCAGACGCCACTGCACCAGATCGTCGAGCGCGCGACCGGCGCCTGGCTCGACAACTTCCACCGGCACGTCGCATTGTGGCTCGTGCCGCTGCTCGCCTACGCCGGAATGCTGCTCGGCACGTGGGCGCTGGCGCGAAAGCGTGCGCTCCTCGGCTGGTGGCTGGGTGCGCTTGCGTGGACGGGGATCCTCGGCACCGTCGGCGTCGCGATGTTTCCGTTCCTGCTGCCGTCGTCGACCATGCCGTCGCACAGCCTGACCGTGTGGAACGCGGGCTCGAGCGAGCGCACGCTCGCGTGGATGCTGGGCTTCACGGTGGTCTTCATGCCGCTCATCGTCTGGTACACGAGTTGGGCATTCTGGGTCATGCGCGGCAAGGTGACGCCTGCGAGCCTGCACCGGCGGGCGTCATGACGGGCGCATCGCGATGATCCTGCGCTTCCTCATCAGCCTCGCGCTCGCCCTCGTCGTCATCGTGATTGCGGTGATCCTCGGCGATTACGGACCCTGGTACTTCTCGTGGCTGCTCGGGACGGGCTTCATGATCCTGGCCGCGGTGTCCGGTACGGTCCTCCTCGATGCGCAGGAGGAGGCCACCGCGACATCGCCAGAGGAAGCAGCCGGCGACGGCCGCCGGTGACCGCGGCACTTCGCAGCGAATCGGCTCGGCGAGCGGCTATTTCGCCGCGGCTTCCTCACCGTCCGCCGCGGGGGCGGGGACGCTCACGAAGCGGGCAAGGATGAGCCCCAGTTCGTAGAGCAGCCACAGCGGCACCGCCAGCATGAGCTGCGAGAGGACGTCGGGCGGCGTGAAGATCGCGCCGACGACGAAGGCGCCGACGATCACGTACGAGCGGATCGAGCGCAGCTTTTCGAGGCTCACCACGCGCATGCGCACGAGGACGATCACGATCACCGGCACCTCGAAGGTGAGCCCGAAGGCGAGGAACATGCCGAGAACGAACGAGAAGTACTTGTCGATGTCGGTCATCATCTGCACGCCGGCCGGTGCGTAACCCGCGAAGAAGCCGAACATCACGGGAAAGACGAAGAAGTAGGCGAAGGCCATGCCGATCATGAAGAACACCACGCTCGACACGATCACCGGTGCGGCGAGGCGCTTCTCGTGCTGGTAGAGCCCCGGTGCGACGAACGCCCATGCCTGCCAGAGCACGAATGGCAGCGCGATCAGGAAGGCCGCCATCAGCGTGACCTTGAGCGGCACCAAGAAGGTACCGGTGACGTCGGTCGCGATCATGGTCGCGCCGTGCGGCAGGGCATGCAGCAGCGGTCGCGCCAGCAACGCGTAGATGTCCTTGGCGAACGGAAACAGGACCACCAGCACGATCGCGACGGCGATGATCGATTTCATGAGCCGCGAACGCAGCTCGATGAGGTGCGAGAGGAAGGTCTCCTGCTCGCCTTCCGGCGGTGGCGGCGCAGCGTCCATCGCTCGATCGCGTCTAGATCTTGTCGAAGCCGGGCAGCGACGCCTGGCGCGGCGGATCGGCCGGGGCCGCATCGGCGCGCTCGCCGCCCGGCTCGTTGAACAGCGGTCCCGGTTCGGCGAGGCGTCGCGCCTCGGGATCGGTGGCCGGCGTGGATCCGCTCACCGACTCGTTCAGGCTGCGCTCGGCCTCGTGCATGCTCGATTCCATCTCGCGCCCAACGCTTGCCACCGACGCCTTGAGGTCGGCGGCCGCGGTCTGCACGTCGCGCTGGAGCTTGCGCAATTCGTCGAGTTCCATCTCGCGATTGATATCGGCCTTGACGTCGTTGACGTAGCGCTGCAGGCGCCCGAAGAGATGACCGAGCGTGCGCGCGGCCTTGGGCAGGCGCTCGGGACCGATCACGATGAGCGCCACCACGGCGATCACCACGATCTCAGAGAAGCCGATATCGAACATGGACGGCGAAGGGCGCGTGCGTTGCCGGCTCGCGAGACGCCGGCCGCGGTCGAAGCGACCCGGCGCGACCCGCCATGGAACGTTACGACTTGTTGGGTTCCTTGCGCACCTCGGCGTCGATCGTCTTGCCGGTGATCTGCGAGGGCGGCGCGGCGGCGGCGCCGTCGCCTTCTTCGGACTTCATGCCTTCCTTGAAGCCCTTGACCGCGCCGCCAAGATCCTTGCCGATATTGGTCAGCTTCTTGGTGCCGAAGATGAGGACGACGACCAGAAGGACGATCAGCCAGTGCCAGATGCTCAAGCCACCCATGGTGTGCTCCTAAGTGTTGTTGTGCACGATCATCGGTCCGAGGGGATCGGGACCGCCGATGACGTGCACGTGGACGTGCGCGACGTCTTGCCGGCCGACCCGGCCCGTGTTGACGATGGTGCGAAAGCCGTCGGTCGCACCCTGCTCCCGGGCGAGCCTGCCCGCCATTGCCATGATCTTGCCCATTGCCGGCGCGTCGCCGGGCGTGAGGTCGTACATGCTGGCGACGTGCCGCTTCGGAATGAGCATGAAGTGCACGGGCGCCACCGGCTGGATGTCGTGGAACGCGAGCACGTCGTCGTCCTCGTAGACCTTGCGGCTTGGAATCTCGCCACGAATGATCTTGCAGAAAATGCAGTTGGGGTCGGTCGCCATCCCGCTATTGTATAGCTACGACCCCCGCAGCCGCCGGAATGGGGCACGGTTCGGGCGGACACGAGGCGCAGCCCCAGGCGCCGGCGCCGCGGCGCATCAATGCCGGCCGCGGGCCGCCTTTTCCGCGTGTCCCGAGATACCTTCGCGCCGGGCGAGCTCGGCGAGGACGTCGGCGGGCGACATGCCGTGCCGCGCGAGCAACACGAGGCAGTGGAACCACAGATCGGCCATCTCGCTCGCGATTCGCCCCGGAACGCCGTCCTTGCCCGCGAGCACGGTTTCGGTGGCTTCCTCACCGATCTTCTTCAGGATCGCGTCATCGCCCTTGGCGAAGAGCGAAGCGACGTACGAGCTGCCGGGTTCGGCCGCCTTGCGCGCTTCGATCACCGCGGCGAGGCGGGTGAGAACGTCGTCGACGTCAGCCATCGCCGTAGATCTCCCGTGGGTCCTTCACGACGGCCTCGGTCTCGTGCCAGCGACCGCCCTCGAGCCGGCGGTAGAAGCAGCGCGCGTGGCCCGTATGGCAGGCAATGCCGCCCACCTGCTCGACCTGCAGCACGATGGCGTCGCCATCGCAGTCGAGGCGAATCTCCTGCACGTGCTGCACGTGTCCCGAGGACTCGCCCTTGCGCCACAGCTTGCCGCGCGAGCGCGACCAGTAGTGCGCCTCGCGCGTGGCCTCGGTCCTCGCCAGCGCCTCGCGATTCATCCACGCCAGGGTGAGCACCCGCTGCGTGGCGGCGTCCTGCGCGATGGCCGCGACGAGTCCGTCGCCGTTCCAGCGCACCTCGTCGAGCCAAGCACTCATTGTCTTCACAATGAGACGCAGAGGCGCCGAGAAGATCGCGAGGAGGTTCCTCTGCGTCTCGGCGTCTCTTCGTGAAATGGATCTCGCCACGGCATTCGTTCACTGCCTCTCATCATGAGACGCACAGGCGCCGAGAAGATCGCGAGGAGGTTCCTCTGCGTCTCGGCGTCTCTTTGTGAAATGGACCTCGCCACGGCATGCGTTCACTGCCTCTCACCATGAGACGCACAGGCGCCGGGAAGATCGCCAGGAGGTTCCTCTGCGTCTCGGCGTCTCTTCGTGAAATGGGCCTCGCCACGGCATGCGTTCACTGCCTCTCACCATGAGACGCACAGGCGCCGGGAAGATCGCCAGGAGGCTCCTCTGCGTCTCGGCGTCTCCTTGTGAAACGGATCTCGCCACGGCATGCCTTCCCTGCCTCTCATCATGAGACGCACAGGCGCCGGGAAGATCGCCAGGAGGTTCCTCTGCGTCTCGGCGTCTCTTTGTGAAATGGATCTCACGTGCGCTCCCTCCTTGCCCCAAACTCGCCGCTCGCTACGACTGCGCGTCGGTCGCCGCGCCCGCTCGCGGACGCTCACATCCCCGCTGCGCGGGGCCCCTGCTCGCTGCTCACGTGCGCACCTCGATGCCGGCGGCGGCCAGCGCGGCCTTGGCCTCGCCGACCGTGTACTCGCCGTAGTGGAAGATCGACGCCGCAAGGACGGCGGCAGCGCCGCCCCGCACGATGCCATCGACGAGATCGGCAAGCGTCCCGACGCCGCCCGAGGCGATCACGGGGACGTCGACCGCCTCGGCAACGGCGCGCGTCAGCGCGAGGTCGAAGCCGGTGCGCGCGCCGTCGCGATCCATGCTGGTGAGCA
>JBDHRR010000087.1:0-14786 GCA_039807685.1 Burkholderiales bacterium | reverse complement strand
CAAAAGCCCAATGCTGCCGCGAGCGAGTGTCCGAGCAGCCGGGCTACCGGGGAGAGGAGGGCCACCAGGCGTTCGTCGATATCGACCATGTATCCGTCCGGGAAGGACGCTGCGACCCGGAGAACGAGCCGCGGTCGAACGTAACGCGGTGTGATGCTTGAGTCCCTCATCCCGACGACGTAGGCAAAGGAGGGCATGAGGTAAGCGCGTAATCCTACGTACTGCCTGGGTCGGCGATGCCAAAGGCAGGTCGTTCCTCGGACGCGGCGCGCACGGGTGAGGTCTCCCCGGTCATCTCCCCAGTCATCGCCCTGATCGCGGCCGATCGAGCTGGTAACGCAGGTGCGCGCGCACCGCGGGCCACTCGGCGTCGATGATCGAGAAGACGACGGTATCGCGCCGGCTGCCGTCGCCCATGACCTGGTGATTGCGCAGCACGCCGTCCTGCTTCGCACCCAGGCGCTCGATCGCCGCGCGCGAGGCGAAGTTGAACCAGTGCGTGCGGAACTCGACCGCGATGCAGCCGAGCGTATCGAAGGCGTGGCCGAGGAGCAGGAGCTTGCACTCGGTGTTGACGGGCGTGCGCTGCACGCGCTTCGCGTACCACGTATAGCCGATCTCCAGACGCCGGTTCGCGGGGTCGACGTTGAAGTAGCGCGTGCAGCCGACGATCGTGCCGGACGCCGCCTCGCGCACCACGAAGGGCATCGCGTGCGCGGTCTCGCGCATGGCGAGCGCGGTGGCGACGTACGCGTCCTCGCGCCCCGGTGCGGGCACCGAGGTGTACCACAGGCGCCACAGTTCGCCGTCGTCCGCCGCGGCACGTAGCGCCGGCGCGTGCTCGCGCGCGAGCGGCTCGAGCGTCGCGTGCGCGCCGCGCAGCGTCACCGGTTCGATGAAGCGGGTCATCGCCGCGCGCCGCTGGCCCGCGCGCAACGCGACGGGCCGTCAGCGTCCACGACGGGCGTCACGGCGCCTATCGTCCCGCGCTGCGCGCCATGAAGGCCACGCGCTCGAAGAGATGCACGTCCTGCTCGTTCTTGAGGAGCGCCCCGTGCAGCGGCGGGATCAGGAGCTTCTTGTCGGTGGTGCGCAGCGCCTCCATCGGAATGTCCTCGGCGAGGAGGAGCTTCAACCAGTCGAGGAGCTCGGAGGTCGACGGTTTCTTCTTCAGGCCCGGCACGTCGCGCAGGTTGAAGAAAACCTCGAGCGCCTCGGCGAGGAGCGCCTTCTTCAAGCCCGGGAAGTGGACGTCGACGATCCGCTCCATCGTCTCGCGGTCGGGGAAGCGGATGTAGTGGAAGAAGCAGCGGCGCAGGAAGGCGTCGGGCAGCTCCTTCTCGTTGTTGGAGGTGATCACCACCAGCGGCCGGTGCTTCGCGGCGACGGTTTCCTGCGTCTCGTAGACGTGGAACTCCATGCGGTCCAGTTCGCGCAGGAGGTCGTTGGGGAACTCGATGTCGGCCTTGTCGATCTCGTCGATCAGCACCACCGCCGGCGTCTCGCTCGTGAACGCCTCCCACAGCACGCCGTGCTTGATGTAGTGCGCGATGTCGGCGACGTGCGCGTCGCCCAGTTGCGAATCGCGCAGCCGCGAGACCGCGTCGTACTCGTAGAGACCCTGCTGCGCCTTGGTGGTCGACTTGATGTGCCACTGCAGGACCGGTCGGCCCAGTGCGCGCGCGACCTCCTCGGCCAGCAGCGTCTTGCCGGTCCCCGGCTCGCCCTTGATGAGGAGCGGCCGCTCGAGCGCGATCGCGGCATTGACCGCGAGTTTGAGGTCGTCGGTGGCGACGTACGAATCGGTGCCTTCGAAGCGCATGTGTGGCGTCCCGTGAAACGAAGGAGGATGTTAGCCCATGTCGGCGACCGCGGTCCGTCCCGAGCCGCTGCCGGTGCGCGCCTCTCGAAGCAGCGAGCTTGGGAGTCGCTTCAGGCGCGTGCCCACTGCAGCAGCCACAGCGCGCCCATTCCCGCACCCAGCGTGGCGAGCACGCTGCGGGTTCCGAAGGCGACGATCCCGGCGAGTGCCGCGGCCGGCACCTTGGGTGAGGCGAAGTCGGCGCCGTCCGGGTTCACGTCCACGATCATCGGCACGATGAGCGCGGTGAGCATCGCCGCGGGGACGTACTTGAGCGCTCGGGCGAGGAGCGGCGGCATCGACCGCTGCGCGAAGAAGGCGATGAACGACAGCCGCGAGAGGTAGTTGAGCGCGCCCAGCGCGACGATCACGGCGGCGAGCTTCAGCGTCGCATCCATCGATCCCTCGCCAGGTCGGCTGCCGTTCCCATGGCGATGCCGATGAGGCCGGCGGCGATGAGGTCGAGCTTCATCGGCAGGTGCGCGAGCGCGAGCACGGCGATGCCGGCCGCGACCGCGGCCAGCACCGCTGGCGCGTCGCGGAAGAGCGGGGCGACCAGTGCGAGGAAGCACAGCGGCACCGCGAAGTCGAGCGACCACGCCGCGGGAATGACGTTGCCCGCGAGGAAGCCGGCCATGCACGCCGCCTGCCAGGTGATCCACAGGCAGGCGCCGCAGCCCGCGAAGTGCCGCGCCGCGCCCAGCCGATCGTCGTCGCGCGCGAAGCGGGTGACCGCAGCGGCGAAGAGCTGGTCGGAGAGCGCGAAGGCGATCGCGCGCTGCCAGCGCCGCGACAACGGCCGCACGAGCGGCGCCATCGCCGCGCTGTACATGAGCAACCGCAGACCGAGGATCGCCGCCGTCAACACGATCACCGCGAGCGGCGCATTGGCGACGAGCAACTGGGTGGCGACGATCTGGGCGCTCCCCGAGAAGACGAGCGCGGAGAGTCCGAGCGAGCCGAGCCAGCCCGCGCCCGCCGCCGCCGCGCCGACACCGCAGACCACGCCGAACGGGAGCAAGCTGATGGCCACCGGCAGCATCTCGACGAAGCCTTCGCGAAAATCACGGGATGCGACGATGTGGCGCATGGCATGGGCGGGACGCGCCGGCGCCGCTCCGAACGTCGGCGCTTCAGTCACCGGCACGGCTGCTCCCCGGCTGTCGATTATAGCGGCCGGGGGATGCGCCTCCTCGCGTTACGATGCGGCATGCCGTTGTCCTTCGCCTGGCCGCTCTCGCCGCTCGAAAGCCTGTGGTGTGCCGCCGCCCTTGCCCTCGGCTACGCCGTGCGCGGCGCGGCGGGCTTCGGTTCCGGGGTGGTCACCGCACCGCTCCTGACCTTCGTGCTGCCGCTGTCGACCGTCGCCCCCGTAATCACGATCCTGGGCCTCGTGGTCTCGACGCAGCAGGCGGTGCGCGACTGGTTCCTCATCGACTGGCGGCGGCTCGCGATCTTCATCCCCGGCTCGATCGGCGGCGTGCTCCTCGGCGTGCTCGTCTTCAAGGCGGTGGATCCGCCAGCGCTCGCGCGCTGGCTCGGCGTCTACGTCCTGCTCTACGCCTTCTACAGCATCTTCGGCGAACGCATCGTCGGCCGCACGCTCACCCTGCCGCGCTGGGTCGCGCACCCGGTGGCCCTCGTCGGCGCGTTCGTCGCCACCGTGTTCGGTGGGCTCGCCGGGCCGATCTACGTCACCTACCTCGATGCGCAGAAACTGCCGAAGAGCGTGTTCCGGGTGACCGTGTCGACGACGCTCCTGGTGTTGGGACTCCTGCGCACCACCGCGTATCTCGCGAGCGGTGTCTTCCGCGTGCAGGACTTCGTGCTCATCGGCGGCGCGCTGTTGCCGGTCGCGATCGGCACTTTCATCGGCGATCGCTTCCACGATCGCCTCGATCCCGAAGCATTCCGCCGCAACGTGGGGATCCTGCTGGTGGCGAGCGCAATCGGACTCATGATCGCGCACTGACGCCGGAGGCGCGTCATGACGCCGCTGGCGCGGCCGCGTAGAATGGCGCCGCAGTCATCGTCGCTGCGCCGCCTTCGTTCCCTTCGTTCATGTCAACTTCGTTCCGCTGCGTCCTCGACGTCAAGGCCGGGCTCGGAGAGTGCCCGATCTGGTCCGCGCGCGATAGCGCGCTCTTCTGGGCCGACATCGACGCGCCGTCGATCAACCGTTTCGATCCGGCGAGCGGACGCAACGTGGCGATGCCGATGCCGTCGACGATCGGCTCGTTTGCCCTGCGTCGACCACACGGCTTCCTCGCTGCGCTGCGTGACGGCATCTGGCTCGTCCGCGGCGACGGCACCCTCGATCGGCGCATCATCGATGCCCCGTACGACCCCAAGCACCATCGCTTCAACGACGGACGCTGCGACCCCGCCGGGCGCTTCTTCGTGGGCACGATGAACGAGAAGCGCGACGCGCCGAGCGCGGCGCTCTATCGGGTCGACGCCGACGGTCGCTTCGTGCGCCTCCTAGGCGACATGACGATCAGCAATGGCCTCGCCTGGAGCCCCGACGGCCGCACGATGTACCACGCCGATACGCCGACGCTCGAAGTGCGCGCCTTCGACTACGACGCACGCTCCGGCCTCCCGACGAATCCGCGCCGCTTCGCGCGCTGGACCAGCGAGAACGAGCGACCCGACGGCGCCGCGGTCGACAGCGAAGGCAACTACTGGATCGCCTTCTTCCGTGGCGGCAAGGTGGTGAAGATCGCCCCGAGCGGCCGCACGCTCGCCGAGTACCCGGTCCCCGCGATGTGTCCGACGATGTGCGCGTTCGGCGGACCCGACCTGCGCACGCTGTACGTGACGACCGCGCGCCGCCTGCGGCCAGACGACGAACTCGCGCGACTGCCGCAGTCGGGTGGCATCTTCGCGATGCAAGTCGACGTCCCCGGCTTGCCCGAGCCCGTATTCGCCGGCTGAGCGCGTGCTCTTCGACGCATCCGCTTTCCTGCACGTCGGCATCGCCGGTATCGTCGACGCGACGAGCGCGTCGGCGTCGTTTGCCACGTCGACCGGCGACATGCTCGAAGTGACCGCCTGCGCGGGCGGCGCGTTTCGCTTGCGGATGGGCCCACGCACGCGACCCGACTACGGGCTCCTCGTCGGGCGCGCGCGAAGCCTGTCCACGGTCCAGCGCGAGCCGGGAATGTGGGCCATCGCCAACGACGACGCGGAGCTCACGCTCGGCGGTTCACCGTGCGTGCTGCGCCTCGCGTGGAAGGGCCAGTCTCTCCTCGAATCGACGACCGATCGATTGGCCAGTGGCGGCACGCGCCTGCCGGCCGTCGGCCGCGCCCCGCGCGGCGGGCTGTGGGTCGCGGCATTCGCACTCGATTCGGGAGTCCCCGTCTACGGCTTCGGCGAGAAATTCGGCACGCTCGACAAGCGCGGCGAGCTCGTCCATTCGCAGGTCGAGGACGCGCAGAGCGTCAACACCGGGCAGAGCTATCGCAACGTGCCGTTCGCGTGGTCGCCGGGCAGCGGCAGGGGCGTGTGGGGCGTATTCGTGCACACGCCCGGCATGGTCACGCATGGCGTGGGCCACCCCGACTGGTCGCATCGCAGTTACGCCGTCGTCGTCGACGACGAGGCGCTCGACCTCGTGTTCTTCGCGGCGGACACTCCAGGCGAACTCCTCGCTGCCTTCACGACGCTCGTCGGCCGCGCGCCGCCGCTGCCGCGCTGGAGCCTGGGGCTGTGGGCTGCGGGCGCCCACGACACGACCGAGGCGGCGCTCGACACCGCGCACCGCATGCGCGAGCGGCGGCTGCCCTGCGACGTCGTCGTCGTGCAGGCCGCCGCGCTCGCTCCGGCACCGGATGGCGGTGAAGCCAACGCCGCCGCATCCGACCCGCCCGCCGCGCTCGCGCAGCTACGGACGCTGGGCCTGCGCACCTGCGTGCGCGAGCACCCGTACATTCCGGCGCACTCGCACGGCTTCAACGAACTCGCGCAGCGCGGGTTCCTGCTGCGCAACGCGCAGGGCGCACCGTACGCGGCGGCGCGGCGCGACCGCGAGCAGGACGTCGCGGCAGAGGTGGGCCTGTTCGATTTCACCCATCCCGACGCCTACGCGTGGTGGCGCGATGCGCACGAGGCGCTCTTCGCCGTGGGCGCGGCGGCGATCGACAACACCAGCGGCGAGCACGTGCCCGACGATGCGCTTGCGCACAACGGCGACTGGGGACGCCGTCTGCACAACGCCTATCCGCTGCTCGTCGATCGCTGCGTATTCGAAGCGACCGCGAAATTCGCCGCGGCCGGGGATGCACCGCCGCTGGTGTGGAGTCGCAGCGGCTGGACCGGCAGCACGCGCCACGCGGTCGGGTCTACCGGCACCGCGCAAAGCGATTGGGAAGGTCTCGCCGCGACGCTGCGCGGCGCGCTGTCGTGGGGTCTTTCCGGCGGCGCCTTTGCCGGCATCGACGTCGGCGGTCATTACGGGGACGGCGCCAACGGCGAACTCTACGCGCGCTGGTTGCAGGCAGCGGTATTCGCCTCGCACCTGCGTCTGCCGCGCGCGCCCGACCGCGAGCCGTGGGCCTTCGGCGCCGAGATCGAAGCGATCTGCCGCAAGTGGCTCGCGTTCCGCTACCGCCTCGTACCGTATATCGAGGCGAATGCAATCGCCGCGAGCGCCGCCGGCTTGCCGCTCATGCGGGCGATGCCGCTCGCGTTTCCGCGGTATCCGTTGCTGCGCGCGTACGAGACGCAGTTCATGTGCGGCGACGCGCTGCTCGTGGCGCCGGTCCTGCGCCCCGGCGGCGAGGTCGAGATCGCGCTGCCGCCGGGCGCCTGGTTCGACCTCAATACGCGCCAGCGCCTCCCCGGCCAGCAGGTGCTGCGCTATCGCGCCAAGCCCGACCAGTTTCCGGTCTTCGGTCGCGAGGGGTATCTGCTTCCGTTGGGACGCACCGTCCAGCACACCGGCGAGATCGACGCCGCGGCGCCACTCGAGCGCGCGTGGATCTTCGGCAAGCCCGCGGCGCCGCTCACCGGCTACGCGCAGGTGGCGGCGCGCGCCGCCGCCGACGGCACGCACACCGTGCACGCGGCAGCGGGCGTGCAGGTCGAGGTGTTCGGCGACGCGGCCGGCGTCGACGTGCAGCCGCTCTGACCCATGGAACCCACGCTCGCGATCACCGCCGGCGAGCCCGCCGGCATCGGCCCCGAGATCTGCGCGATGCTCGCGGTGCGCCACGCCGAGCGGCACTATCCCGCGCGGTTCGTCGTGCTCGGCGACCGCGACCTGCTCGACGCCCGCGCGGCGCGCATCGGCCTCGCGCCGCGTTACGCGGATTACGACCCGGCGTCCTACGCTCCGCACGGCGGTGTGGTCGAAGTCTGGCACCACCCGCTCGCCGTGCCGGCAATACCGGGGCATCCCGATCCGACCAATGCGGCGGCGGTCCTCGCCACCTTGCGCGACGCCGCCGACGCCTGCGCCACCGGCGCCTTCGCGGCGCTCGTCACCGCACCGATCCAGAAGAGCGTGCTGCTCGACGCCGGCATCGCGTTCACCGGGCACACCGAATATTTCGCCGAAGCGACGCACACGCCGCGCGTGGTGATGATGCTGGTGGGCGGCGCTGCCGAGGCGCCGCTGCGTGTCGCGCTCGTCACCACGCACCTCGCGCTCGCCGACGTGCCGCCGGCGATCACGCGCGACGCGGTGTGCGACACGCTCACCATCGTCGCCCGCGAACTCACCCGCCGCTTCGGCATCGTTCGCCCGCGCGTCGCCGTGTGCGGGCTCAATCCGCACGCGGGCGAAGGCGGGCATCTCGGCCGCGAGGAGATCGACGTCATCGCGCCGGCGATCGCCGCCGCCTCGCGGCACAGCGACGCGGTGTTCACGGGGCCCTTCCCGGCCGACACGATCTTCGTGCCGGAGCACGCGCACCACCACGACGCGATCGTGGCCATGTACCACGACCAGGGCCTGCCGGTGCTCAAAGCCGCGAGCTTCGGCCACGGCGTCAACGTCACGCTGGGCCTGCCGTTCGTGCGCACGTCGGTCGATCACGGCACCGCGCTCGATCTCGCCGTCGATCCCGCGCGGGCGGCGACGGCCGATCCAGGGAGCTTCTACGCGGCGACCGAGCTGGCACTCGACCTCGCCCGGCGACAGGACGCCGACCCGCCGGTGGCGTGAGCGAGCATGCACGGCCATCGCGCACGCAAGCGCTTCGGGCAGAACTTCCTCGCCGATCCGCACTACGTGCAGCGCATCGTCGACGCGGTGGACCCGCGGCCTGGGGAGCGCATCGTCGAGATCGGCCCGGGCCTCGCCGCGCTCACCGGGGCGCTCGTCGAGCGCGCCGGACACGTGACGGCGATCGAGATCGATCGCGACCTCGCCGCGCGCCTGCGCGAGCGTTTCGCACCCGCCGCGCTGACGCTGCACGAGGCGGACGCGCTCGCCTTCGATTACACCGCCCTCGGTGACCAGCTGCGCATCGTCGGCAACCTGCCGTACAACATCAGCTCGCCGCTCCTCTTCCACCTCGCCGATCACGCCGCGCGACTGCGCGACGTGCATGCGATGCTGCAAAGGGAAGTCGTCGCGCGCATGGTCGCGCCACCGGCGAGCGCCGACTACGGCCGCCTGTCGGTCATGCTGCAGGTGGTGTTTCGCATCGAGCGGCTCTTCCTCGTTCCGGCGGGCGCGTTTCGCCCCGTGCCGAAGGTCGAATCGGCGGTGGCGCGGCTCGTTCCGCTGGGCGACGCGGCGCCGGCCATCGCCGATCGCGCGCTCTTTGCGCAGGTGGTCGCCGCGGCATTCACGCAGCGACGCAAGACGCTGCGCAACGCACTCGGCATCCTGTGTCCGCCCGACACCATGACGGCGGCCGGCATCGACCCCGGGGCGCGCGGCGAAACGCTCGCCGTCGCCGATTTCGTGCGACTCGCCAACACCGTCAAAGCCACGGCGGACGCTGCGACGGCGTGCTGATCCGCACGATCTTGCGACGGGCGGTAGCGCCGGCCACGATCGTCACGTCGCGCTGGCGCACGCCGAAGGCATCGGCCAGGAACACGATCAGCGCCTCGTTGGCGCGCCCGTCGATCGGCGGCGCCGCCAGCCGGATCTTGTGCGCATCACCGTGCATTCCCGCGTGTGCGGTGCGCGCCGCACCCGGCTGGACGTGCAGCGTGAGCGTCACTCCGGTGGCGTCCGAGCGTGCGGCATTCATGTGCGTCGCGTGACGATCGAGCGATCGCCGCCGCTACGATGCGGCAGCGCCCGGCAGTCTCAGCGTCCCCCCAGTCCCAGGAAAAGCGCGGTGAGCGACGCCTCGACGTGTGGCACGACCATGAGCAGCAGCTGCGCGATGACGATCACCACGAGCGGCGAGAGGTCGAGCGTGCCGCCGATCGGCGGCAGGATGCGGCGCACCGGGCGCAGCAGCGGAAACGACAGCGCGTTGAGTAGCCCCGACAGCGGGCCGTCGGGCGCCACCCACGACAGGATCGCCTGCACGAAGACGACGATGACCACGAGCCAGAGGATCGCGCGCACCAGCGCCACGATCGTCGCGACGAGCAGGAACGGGATGCCGACGCCGACGAGGCTGAAGCCGCCGAAGGCGAGCGCGTAGGCGAAAAGCCACAGGAATTGCAGCGCGAAGGTGGCGAGCAGGCTCGCCCAGTCGACGCCCTTGACGCCGGGGAGCACGCGGCGCAGCGGCTTCACGAGCCAGTCGGTGAGCGCGATCACCGCCTGCCCGAGCGGATTGCGGAACGGCGCGCGCATCGCCTGCATCACGAAGCGCAGCAGGACCGCGTAGGTGAAGAGGCCGAAGACGACGTCGATCAGGTACCTGACGATCTGCTGGCCCATCGTCAGGCGTCCCTGGCGAGCTCGTCGCCCAGTTCGGTCGCGCGCGCCGCGGCGGCCTTGACCGCGGCGACGAACGCCGCCTGCACGGCGTGCGCTTCGAGGACGCCGATGCCGCGCTCGGTGGTGCCGCCCTTCGACGTCACCTGTGCGCGCAGCGTCTCGGGCGCGGCCTCCGACGCCTGCGCGAGCCGGATGGCGCCGGCAAACGTCGCGTAGGCGAGCCGGCGCGCGTCGGCAGCGGAGAGGCCGAGTTCGTGCCCGGCCCGCTCGAGCCCTTCGAGGAAATAGAAGACGTAGGCGGGACCGCTGCCCGAGACCCCGGTCACCGCATCGAGCATCGCCTCGGCATCGACCCAGACGACCTCGCCCACCGCTTCGAGCACCTGCGCGGCAAGCGCGCGGCCCGCCGCGTCGATGCCGGCCGGTGCATAGGCGCCGGTGATCCCGGCGCCGACCAGCGCGGGCGTGTTGGGCATCGCGCGCACGATGCGCGCATAGCCGCCCAGCCAGCGCGCGAGGTCGGCGCTGCGGGTGCCGGCGGCGATCGTCATCACCATCGGCACGCCCGACACGTGAGGCGCCAGCGCCTGCGCCGCCATGCGCATGTGCTGCGGCTTCACCGCGAGCACCACGAGGTCGGCGCCGGCCAGCGCGCCGGCGGTCGCCTCGGTGAAGACCCCGATCCCGGGAAAGCGCGCGGCGAGCTTCTCCTGCTGTGCCGCCACCGGCTCGACGATCCTGAAATCGCGCGCGGCTGCGCCCTTGGCGACCAGGCCGCCGATGAGTGCGGTGGCCATGTTGCCGCCGCCAACGAAGGTCACATTCACGCTCGGGCTCCGAAGCTGAGGGTCACGGCGCGCTGCAGCACGGCGGCTTGCCACGCCTTCTCGCAGTGCCTCATAATCGATTGGACTCGCGCGCCGCACGTCAGTGGCATATGACTTGCTTGCTTTGCCAGGTCGCGCCGATCGACGCCTCAGGATTATAGATGGACATCACCGAGCTCCTGGCCTTTGCCGTCAAGAACAAGGCCTCCGACCTGCACCTGTCGGCCGGCCTGCCGCCGATGATCCGCGTGCACGGCGACATCCGGCGCATCAACCTGCCGCCGATGGAGCACGAGGACGTCCACGCCATGGTGTACGACATCATGAGCGACGCGCAGCGCAAGGCGTACGAGGAGAACCTCGAGTGCGACTTCAGCTTCGCGGTGCCCAACCTCGCGCGCTTCCGGGTCAATGCCTTCGTGCAGCAGCGCGGCGCCGGCGCCGTGATGCGCACGATCCCCTCGAAGGTTCTCTCGCTCGAGGAGTTGAATGCGCCCAAGGTCTTCGCCGAGATGACCAACCGGCCGCGGGGCCTGATCCTGTGCACCGGACCCACCGGCTCGGGCAAATCGACGACGCTGGCGGCGATGGTCAACCACGTCAACGAGAATGCCTACGGCCACGTGCTGACGATCGAGGACCCGATCGAGTTCCTGCACGAGTCCAAGAAGTGCCTCATCAACCAGCGCGAGGTCGGCCCGCACACGCTGTCCTTCGCCAACGCGCTGCGCAGCGCACTGCGCGAGGATCCCGACTACATCCTGGTCGGCGAGATGCGCGATCTCGAGACGATCCGTCTGGCGCTCACCGCCGCCGAGACGGGGCACCTCGTGTTCGGCACGCTGCACACGAGCTCGGCGGCGAAGACGGTCGACCGCATCATCGACGTGTTCCCGGCAGCCGAGAAGGACATGGTGCGCGCGATGCTGTCGGAGTCGATCGTCGCCGTGATCTCGCAGACGCTGCTCAAGACCAAGGACGGTCAGGGTCGCGTGGCCGCCCACGAGATCATGATGGGCACCCCGGCGATCCGCAACCTCATCCGCGAGAACAAGGTTGCGCAGATGTATTCGGCGATCCAGACGTCCCAGTCGGTGGGCATGCAAACGCTCGACCAGTGCCTCGTCGACCTCGTCCGCCGCAACCAGATCAACGTCGCCGAAGCGCGCAATCGCGCCGTGAATAAAGATTTGTTCATGGGCTGAGGTTGTAGACAGAATCGCCGGCGGAGCCGGACGATTTGCACTAGGCAGGAGCAAGCATGGAACGCGAACGCGCCACCAAATTCATCCACGAGCTGCTCGATCTCCTGGCCAAGCAGAACGGATCGGACCTCTTCATCACCGCGAATTTCCCGCCGGCGATCAAGGTCGACGGCAAGATCACGCCGGTGTCGAAGACGCAGTTGACGCCGCAGCACACGATCGAGCTCGTGCGCAGCGTCATGAACGACAAGCAGGCCGCGGAATTCGAGGCCACTCGCGAGTGCAACTTCGCGATCAGCCCCCCCGGCATCGGCCGCTTCCGCGTCAATGCTTTCGTGCAGCAGGGCCGCGTCGGGATGGTGCTGCGCACCATCACCACGCACATCCCGAAATTCGAGGAGCTCGGACTGCCGCCAGTGTTGAAGGACGTCATCATGAGCAAGCGCGGCATCATGATGTTCATCGGCGCGACCGGCTGCGGCAAGTCGACGTCGATGGCCTCGCTCCTGGGCTACCGCAACGAGAACAGCTACGGCCACATCATCACCATCGAGGATCCGATCGAGTTCGTGCACGAGCACATCCACTGCATCGTCACGCAGCGCGAGGTCGGCGTCGACACCGACGACTGGCAGATCGCCCTCAAGAACACGCTGCGCCAGGCCCCCGACGTGATCCTGATCGGCGAGGTGCGCGAGCGCGAGACGATGGACTACGCGATCTCCTTCGCCGAGACGGGGCACCTGTGTCTCGCCACGCTGCACGCCAACAGCACCAACCAGGCGCTCGATCGCATCATCAATTTCTTCCCCGAAGAGCGCCGCGCGCAGTTGCTCATGGACCTGTCGCTCAACGTGCGCGCGTTCGTCGCGCAACGCCTCATCCCGCGCCGCGATGGCCGCGGCCGCGTGCCGGCAGTGGAAGTGATGCTGAACTCGCCGCTCGTCTCCGACCTCATCTTCAAGGGCGACGTCGGCGGCATCAAGGACATCATGAAGCGCTCGCGCGAACTCGGCATGCAGACCTTCGACCAGTCGCTCTTCGATCTCTACGAGGCCGGTCTCATCACGTACGAGGATGCGCTGCGCAACGCGGACTCGCTCAACGATCTCCGCCTGGAGATCAAGCTGCACGGCAAGGAGGCGAAGAACCGCAACGTCTTCTCGGGCCTGGGCAACATGGACATCGTGCAGGACCAGCAGAGCAATTCGGTGATCTAGCGGCTTGGGGCGGCCCGGCGCCGCCGACGAAAGGCTTCACAAAGAGACGCCGAGACGCGGAGAACGGGCATGCTTTCTCTGTGCCTCTGCGTCTCCTGTGAAGTGCACTTTGAGCCTACGATGAACCACCCCCACGCTCGCTGCCCCCAAAGGGGGCGCAGTCAGCGGCTTGGGGCGGCCCGGCGCCGCTGACCGGTGCGATCCACATCGGGGTGCCGCGGCCGGCGGTAACCCCAGTTGGATGCGTCGATTCGATGGCACAATGGCGGGGTGACCCCGACCGACATCATCCTGCACAACCGCTCGCGCCTGCTCGAAGTCACCTTCGAGGACGGCCGTACGTACAAGCTCCCGTACGAATTCCTGCGCGTCTACTCGCCCTCCGCCGAAGTGCGCGGACACGGTCGCGGCCAGGAGACGCTGCAGCCCGGCAAGCGCGAGGTGACCATCACCGAGGTCGAGCCGGTGGGCCGCTACGCGATCCGGCCGACCTTCTCCGACGGCCACAACTCGGGCATCTACTCCTGGGACTACCTGTACGAGATCGCGGTGGACCAGGACAAGCTGTGGAACGACTACCTCGCGCGCCTTGCCGCCGCGGGGGCGAGTCGCGACCCGGCGCCAAGCCGATGACCGCCGTCGATACGCCTGCGAGCGCCGGCGACCCGGGCGCGGCCTCCGGACCGCCCCCCGAACGCACCCACTTCGGCTACGAGGACGTTTCCCCCGCCGAGAAGACGCGCCGCGTCCGCGGCGTCTTCGATTCGGTTGCCGGCAAGTACGACCTCATGAACGACCTGATGTCGGGGGGCCTGCACCGACTGTGGAAGCGCTTCGCGGTCGATCTCGTGCCGCTGCGTCCCGGACAGAAGGTGCTCGACCTGGCGGGTGGCACCGGTGACCTCGCGCGCCTCTTCGCCCGCAAGGTCGGCACCACCGGGACCGTCGTGCACACCGACATCAACCACGCGATGCTCGCCGCCGGCCGCGACAAGCTGATCGACGCCGGCGTGGTGCTGCCGGCGGTCCAATGCAACGCCGAGGCGCTGCCGTTCGCCGCGCGCAGCTTCGATCTCGTCTCGATCGCCTTCGGGCTGCGCAACGTGACGCGCAAGGAGCTGGCGCTGGCCGAGATGCGCCGCGTGCTGCGTCCCGGCGGCGCCGCGCTGGTGCTGGAATTCTCGAAGGTGGCGGCGCCGCTCGCCCCGGCGTACGACTGGTACAGCTTCTCGGTGCTGCCGAAGATCGGCCGGATCGTGGCCAAGGACGAGGCGAGCTATCGCTATCTCGCGGAGTCGATCCGCATGCATCCCGACCAGGCGACGCTCGCCGCGATGATGGAACGCGCGGGCTTCGACAAGGTCGACTATCACAACCTCACCGCCGGGGTGGTTGCTGTCCACGTCGGTCGCGTGTACTGATCGTTGCCCAGCCGCTCGCCGCGGCAGAGCAAGACCACGCGGCGGCGGTTGATTCCGCGCAGGACCTGCGCAATATTGGCAGCGTCGGCGATCTCGCCGGGCGCTGCCTTACAGGAGTCATCGTCATGAGAAGAGCTTTCGTCATCGCCGCCGCGCTCATCGCCACCACGGCGTGGCTCGGCGCGGACCTTGCCGAAGCGAGGCGCATGGGAGGGGGTCGCAGTCTGGGCGCGCAGCGCCAGATGGCACCATCGACGACCCCCGGCGCGCCCAGTGCGGCACCGGCCAGTCCCGCCATGGGCGCAGCCGCCAAGGCGCCCGCTGCCGCGCCGGCCGCCGCCGGAGCCTCGCGCTGGTTGGGGCCGATCGCCGGCCTCGCCGCCGGCCTGGG
>JBDHRR010000086.1:0-14970 GCA_039807685.1 Burkholderiales bacterium | reverse complement strand
AGAAGGTAGATGAGCGTCTGCGCGCGACCGACGGCGAAGGCGGGGATCACCACGGTGCCGCCGCGTTGCACCGTGCGCTCGATGACCTCACCCAATGCGCGCACTGGATCGGCACGATCGTGCCGGCGATTGCCGTAGGTTGACTCGATCACGACGTAGTCTGCCGCGGGGACGGCTTCGGGATCGCGCGTCACCGGGTCGCCATAGCGACCGAGATCGCCGGAGAAGACCACGCGCGTGCCACCGATATCGATCTGTGCGGTCGCCGCGCCGAGGATGTGACCGGCCTCCCGCATCAACAGCCTCGCATTCCCCGGCAGGATCACCTCATCATGCAGCGCGACCGTGCGGAACTGTGCGAGCGCCCGCTCGGCGTCGGATACGCGGTACAGCGGCAGCGCCGGCTGGTGCTTGGAGAACCCCTTGCGGTTGGCGAACTCGGCGTCCTTCTCCTGAAGCCAGGCGCTGTCCAGCAGGATCAGGCTGGCGACGTCACGGGTGGCGGGGGTGCAGTAGATCTTGCCCCGGAATCCATCGCGCACCAGCCGTGGCAGGTAGCCGCAATGGTCGAGGTGAGCGTGCGTCAGCACTACCGCGTGGATCTCGTGCGGATTCACCTGCAGGCGCTGCCAGTTGAGCTCGCGCAGGTTCTTCAGGCCCTGGAACAGGCCGCAGTCGATCAGGATGCGGGTATTGCCGCAGGTCAGCAGGTGCTTGGAGCCGGTGACGGTTCCGGCACCGCCGAGGCAGGTCAAAGAGAGCATGCGGGGGCTGTCCTCGTTCGATTCAGTGCTTCAGATCGGAGGCTTCGTGCGGTACGCAGAAGCAAGAGTCCGCTGGCCCGCTCAAGGACGCCCTGGGTGCAGGTTTCGGCGAGCCTGTTTGCTTCATGTTCGGCTGATTCTCGCTGCATGGCATTTTGGAGAGAACCAAGAGCATTTTGGTATTTCACCGCACCACCTCCCGGTGCGCGGCAACGAGCGTCGCGCGAAAGCGCTCCGCCGCGACCGACAGCGCGGGCGCGCGCCGATGGATCGCCGAGAACTGGCATTCGTAACGCAGCGCCTTGGGCGCAACGGCGCGCATGCGGCCGGCGCGGACGAAGGGCTCGGCGTAGTGATCGGGCAGGAAGCCGACGTAGCAACCGGAGAGCACGAGGAGCGCAATGCCTTCCTGATCGGAAGCGCTGGCCGCGCGCTCGAGACGCTTGTCGTGGGTGAGGATCATGTTGGGCGAGTGATATCCGAGCCCCACCAGCGGCTGCCCGCGCAGTTCGTCCCAGCCAAGACTGCCGTGCCGGGCGGCGAACCACGGGTGGCTACGACCGACGTAGAGTCGCATCGACTCGTCGAAGAGCGCGTGATACACGAGGCTCTCCGAGCGCCGGTGCTCGGGGATGATGCCGACCTGGAACTGGCCGCTCAGGACGCCGCGTTCGATGGCGGCGATGGATCCGACGTGCACGTGCATCGACACCGCGGGTGCCTCGGCACGAAACGACGCGATCGCCTCGGCGAGGCGCGCGCGGGGATTGGTGGCCGTCTTCTCGAAGACCGCCACGTGCAACTCGCCGCCCAATCCACGATGGATCTCGTGCAGGCTGCGCCGGAACGACTCGGTGGCCGACAGGAGTTCCTGCGCCGCCGCGTAGACCTTCTCGCCTTCCGGAGTGAGGGCGAAGCCGCTGCGGCCGCGGCGACACAAGGTGAGCCCCAGGCGCGCTTCCAGATCCTTGACGTGACGGCTGATCGTGGAGGTGGCGATGTCGAGATCGAGCTCGGCTGCCGCCATGCCGCCGCAATCCGCCACCGCCTTGAAGACGCGCAGGAGCCGAAGGTCGGTGTCCGAGAGACGGCCCGGGATGACGCTGGCCTTTGGTTGCATGTTCCATCAAGTGTACCGGCGTATGTTGGCATTCTATTCCACCATTTGCCTGCGCATACTCGCGCTGTCAACCGATGTCGACGGAGGTCGCTCATGAATGCGAAGGAACCCTGGTTGCAAGCGCACCCGCTCGCCGAGGCGGTTGGGAACATGGACGCGCACTGGATGCCGTTCACCGGCAATCGCGACTTCAAGGCCAATCCGCGGATCATCACCGCCGCTTCGGGCAACTACTTCACGACGAGCGACGGACGACGCCTCTTCGACGGACTGTCGGGGCTGTGGTGCACCGGTCTCGGCCACGGCCGGCGCGAGATCGTCGAGGCGGTCAGCCGACAGATGGCGACACTCGACTATTCGCCGGCATTCCAGTTCGGCCATCCGCTGTCGTTTGCGCTCGCCGAGCGCATCGTGCAGCACATGCCGGCAGGGCTCAATCGCGTCTTCTTCACCGACTCCGGCTCGGAGGCGGCAGACACGTCGATGAAGATGGTGCGCGCCTACTGGCGCCTCAAGGGACAGGGCGGCAAGACCCGGTTCATCGGCCGCAACAAGGGCTACCACGGCGTCAATTTCGGCGGCATCTCGGTGGGTGGCATGGCCGCCAATCGCAAGCTCTACGGACAGGCGATCGAAGCGGATCACCTGCCGCACACGCAGCCGCCGGCGGGCAGCTTCCATCGCGGCATGCCGCCGAAGGGCGCCGAGCTCGCGGATGAACTGCTCTCGCTCATCCAGCTCCATGATGCGTCCAACATCGCAGCCGTCATCGTCGAGCCCTTCGCCGGCTCGGCAGGCGTGCTCGTCCCACCGGTGGGCTACCTGCAGCGCCTGCGCGAGATCTGCACCGCGAACGACATCCTGCTGATCTTCGACGAGGTCATCACCGGCTTCGGCCGCACGGGTGCGTGGACCGGCGCCGAGGCTTTCGGCGTGACGCCCGACCTCATCAATTTCGCCAAGCAGGTGACCAACGGCACGCAGCCGCTCGGCGGCGTCGTCGCGCGCCAGAACATCCACGACACCTTCATGGACGCCGGCGGGCCGTCGTACATGCTGGAGTTCGCGCACGGCTACACGTACTCGGCGCACCCGGTCGCCTGTGCGGCAGGGCTGGCCTCGCTCGATCTTCTCGAGAAAGAGGACGCGCCGGCCCGCGTGCGCGACCTCGCTCCGACGCTGGAGAATGCGGTGCACGGCCTGAAGGGGCTGCCGCACGTGGCCGATGTCCGCAATATCGGCCTTGCCGCCGGCATCACGATCGACTCGCTGCCGGGCGAGCCGGCCAAGCGCCCCTACGACATCGCGATGGCGATGTACCAGCGCGGCTTCTACGTTCGTTACGGCGGCGACACCATCCAGCTCGCGCCGCCCTTCACGAGCAGCGCCGCGGAGATCGACAGCATGGTCGATGCGCTGGGAGAGACGCTGCGCGCGACCGCATAGGAGCGAGCTGGCACGCCGCCGGGCGGCGATCCGGCAGCGACGAACAGCGGACGCCCGCAGGCGTGCGGCGTCCGCTGCCATGCCGTACGCGTGCGGCCCGAATCTGCGCTGCCTGCTGCGGATCCGCCGCGGATTCCTGCCGCCGACCCTGCACGCGGCCGGCGCCAGATGCGCTTATCGCCAGAATCCCGGCGCGAAGGCGCGCATGAGCGCATCTGCCGCCAGCCCCACCACGAACCAGTTGCCGAACGCCGCGCTGAAGCGCAGCGAATCGGCGAAGAACCACATCGGCCAGGCCGGGTGATCCTTGGGCACCTCGGTCGGCTTGGGTCGCAGCAGGTGCTCGACGGTGGGCAGCGTGACCTTCAGCGCCAGCAGCACGAGCAGCAGGGCCGGGGTGAAGTAGCGGTTGCCGAACACGAGGTAGATCGTGATGAGGTAGCACAGCACGATCGCGACGATGGTCACCCAGCGCGCCGCGACGTCGCCGATCAGCACCGGCAGCGTATGCACGCCCTTGCGCTGGTCCTCGGCGCGCTTGTCGAGATGTTCGGCGTTGTTGGCGGCGCCCACGCTGAGGCCGAAGGGCAGTGTCGCGAGCGCGGCGTTCCAGCTCCAGGAACCGACGAGCACGTAGTAGACGCCCATGATCATGAGCGGCCCCCACACCAGGAAGATCGAGATCTCGCCCAGGCCGATGTGCTTGAGCGGCCAGGTGTAGAGCGCGAGGATCGCGGCGCCGGCCACGAAGAGCCAGAAGACCACCTCGGAATAGCCGCTGAAGTGCCAGGCGTAGATGCCCGAAGCGATGGCGATCGCGCTGCTTACCCAGAAGTAGAGCGCGTGCCTGCGCTTGCTCATGAAACCTTGCAGGAGCGGGTGCGTGGTGTAGTGCGTGCGAAAGTAGTTGTCCGAGTCCACGCCGCGGCTGAAGTCGACGTAGTCGTTGATGAGGTTGCTCGCGCCGTGCGCGACGAAGAGGCCGACCGTCATCACGATCCAGACCGTGATGTCCATGGGCCGGCCCACGCTGGCGAGGTATCCCCACGCGAGCAGGCCGCCGATGAGGCAGGAATGGAACGACAGCGTCGAGATCGACGCGCGCGTCGCGATGAACCACTTGGACAGGAGATCGAGCGCATCCCACTCGGGCCGAGTCTCGATCTTGATCGACTGGGTGAGCGACTTGCGCCACATGGCAGGGCTGGCATTCATATCGGCTTTGGATGCGGTGATGGAGTGGCGCGCAGTCGCGCGCGGCGGGCAGCGCCTGCGCCTCGACCGGGGTCGCATTGGGTAAGATCGAGCATTCTCACCCGACGATCCCGACCAAACCTTGACGACCATCATCGACATCGAATGCCGCGTCTTCCGCGCCCCCATCGCAACGCCGGTGGCCAATGCTTTCGGCGCGATGACGAACCGCCCTGCCGTCTTCCTGCGGCTGGGCGCGAGCGATGGCGCGCAAGGCTGGGGTGAGGTCTTCAGCAATTTCCCGCAGGTCGGCGCCGAGCACCGCCAGCGCCTCGTCGACAGCCTGTTCGTACCCCTGCTCACGGGGGCACCCGCCGACGACACGGCGTGGGTACGCGCCACGCTCGAGCGGCGCACGCGCGCAATGGCGATCCAGTGCGGTGAGCCCGGCCCCTTCGCCCAGATCATCGGGGCGATCGATCAGGCGCTCTGGGACATGGCGGCGCGGCGGGCGCGCGTTCCCCTGTGGAAGCATCTGGGCGGGACCTCGCCGCACGTTCGCGTGTACGCGAGCGGCATCGGCCCCGATGGGGTCGTCGAGATCGCGCTCGCCAAGCGCGACGAGGGCTACCGTGCGTTCAAGCTGAAGGTCGGCTTCGGGGTCGAGCGCGATTACGCGAACCTCGCTGCGCTGCGCGACGCGCTCGGTGACGACGCGACGATCATGCTCGACGCGAACCAGGCGTGGTCGCCGGAGGACGCGCCGCTGCGCATCGCCGAACTCGCGCCGCTGCGTCCGCACTGGATCGAGGAGCCGATCCTCGCCGACGAACCGATCGATGCGTGGCGCGCCGCCGCGCAGGCGAGCGCGATTCCGCTCGCCGCCGGCGAGAACATCCGCGGGCTCGACGCCTTCCGCGGCATGCTCGATGCGGGGCTGCTGCGCTTCGTGCAACCCGACGTCGGCAAGTGGGGCGGCATCTCCGGCAGCATGGAAGTCGCGCGGCACGCAGCGTCGCGTGGTGTCGCGCTGTGTCCGCACTGGCTCGCTGGCGGGATCGGTCTCGCGGCATCGATGCACCTCGCTGCCGCATTCGGAAGCGTGGGCAGCTATCTCGAAGTCGATGCCAATGCGAATCCGTTGCGCGAAGAGGTGTTCCCGCTGGCGGTACACGACGGCATCGCGTCGCTGTCGGAAGCACCCGGCCTGGGGACCGAGCCCGACTTCGCCAAGCTCGCTCGCCATGCGGTGGCTTGATGCGCTCGTGGTGGCCGGGTGAGCGCGCGGGTCTGGTGACGCCTGCGATCCCCTCAGCGCCAGTCGAGATCGGCGCGCAACGGTGCGCCGACGAGGCCCGGCGCATCGGCGAGCAGGACCGCACCTGCGGTGATTCGCAGCGATGCGTCCACGAGTTGCGTGCGCAGGGGATTGGGATTGACATCGATCTCCACGGGTCCGCTGCCGCGCAGCGCGCCGACGAGTTGCAGGCTCGCGGCGAGGCCAACGGCGCCGGCCAGCCAGTGCGGGCACAGCCAGACGTCAGGGGCGAGCAAGGCGCGAAGCCGAAGCGCTCCGGTAACACCTCCCCACTTGCCAAGATCCGGCTGAATCACCTGCACGCCCCCGCGTGACGCAAGCGCGGTCAAGGCGTGCAGGCCGCGCACGTTTTCGCCCGCGGCGACACGTATCGACACGTGGCGACGCGCGAGGTCCGCCCAATGCTCGTGCGGCGCGTCGGCGCGCATCGGCTCTTCGCACCACGCGACGCCGGCGCCCTCCAGGGTTGCGAGCCACGCACGCGCGGCGTCGAGGTCCCATGCCTGATTGGCGTCGGTGAACAGAGCCGCTTGCGGCGGCAGCGCATCGAGCGCGGCATCGAGGTTGCGGCGATCGACGGCATCGTCGAATCCAAGCTTGATCTTGAAGCGCGTGTGACGGGCGTCGGCGTGTTCGCGGATGGTCGCATCGACGTGGTCGGGTCCGATGCCGCTCGCATAGACTTCGACGCGCGGCGTGCCTCCTGCGAGCTTCCACAGCGGCGCGCCGATCCGCTGACAGTACAGATCCCAGACCGCCTGATCGACGCCCGCGCAGACCTGCGCGAACGCGCCGAAGTCGCCTGCCTGCAGGGCGAGCCGCGCGAGGTCGCGGTCGAGCAAGTCCCAGGCATGCCACGGCGACTTCAACGCCCGTCCGACCAGCAGCGGCGCGACATGGCGGCGCACGAGTTGCGCCTTGTACTGCGCGCCGCCCTCGGGGAAATTTGCCCACACCTCGCCGTGTCCGACAGCACCACGCGTGTCGCGAACCCGAACGAGCACGCTCACCCGCGACGCCATCGCGCCGAAAGAACCACGAACGGGAACGTCGATCGGTGCCTCGACGATCGCGACCTCGACCGCCGACAGTTCCACCTCGGGCCACGCGACACGCTCGAGTTCGACGAGCGCAGGGCAGGCGTAGGCCGCCTCGTCGCCCACGGCCTGCGGCGTCAATCGCTCAGACATCGAGGTCCATCTCCCACGACACGAACTCCCCGCGGTAGACGATGTCGCCGAGGTAGATGAGCGTCCCCTTGCGATCGAGGAATTGCCGCCGAATCCGCGCGACCGGCGCATCGGGCGACACCCCGAGCCACGAGGCGTCGTCGGCCGCCGCGCGCTGCACGGTCACGTGCTGGCGCCCCGAATGGATCGGACTCGGGCGCAAGCGCTTGAGTGCGCAGACGACCGTCTCGCGCTCGAACTGCGATGGCGGCAGCGAGCGGTACAGGCGATCGTCCACATACAGACGCAACACCGCGTACGGTTCGCCGCCAATCGCGTGCACCCGATGCATATACCGATACTTCGGTGCGAGCGTCCCGGTGGCGGGAACGAGGTCGGCCGGCGGCATCGCGAAACCGGTCTCGAGGAGGCGCGGCTGGGTGTCGCGAGTCGACGCAATGAGTTCGTCGAGCGAGGTCGACAAGTGAAAGCGACTGGCCGGTGCTGGCGCTTCGAGGACGATCGTTCCTCGCCCGCGGGCGCGGTCGACGAGCCCTTCGTCCTCGAGCAGCGCGAGTGCCTGTCGCACGGTGACCTGGGCGACCGCGAACTCGGTCGCGAGCTGGTCGACGGTGGGGAAGCGCTCGCCCGCGCGGTAGCGCTCGGCCACACGTCGCCGCAGGACGTCGGCGAGCTGAACGTAAAGCGGTATGGGCCCCTTTCGCAGCGGAGAAGCCGCCGGCAACGGAACCGTTGCTGGAGGTGCACTTCGCGTGGGGCGCTGCCGTTGCATGGCGTATTGATTCTATAAATGGAATTATGTTGTATTATGCCTGATACCGGCTTGCAGCGGGCGTCAGATGGCGCCCATGCGCGCAGCTTTTCATCGTCAGCGAGACTCTCATGAAGATCACCCGTCGCAGCTCCTTTGCACCCGCGCGTCGGCGCCAACTCGCGACGGTCGTCGCGATGCTCGCCGCGGGGACCTTGTCCCTCCTGGGAACCCCGGCCAACGCCCAGGTGACGTTCACGAAGCCCATCCGCATCATCGTCGGCCAGCCGGCCGGCGGCGGCACCGACTCGATCGCGCGCCTCCTCGCGCAGGGCATGTCCGACGCGCTCGGCCAGTCGATCGTCATCGAGAATCGCCCGGGCGCGGGCGGCACGATCGGCAACGCGATCACCGCCAGCGCCGCACCCGACGGTTATACGATCATGCTGGGCGAGATCGCGTGCCTGTCGATCAGTCCGACGCTGTACTCGGGAACGATCGATCCGCAGGCGGCGTTCGAGCCGATCGGACTGGTCGCCTCGAATACCTTCGCGCTCGTCGCCAATCCCAAGGCCGGCTTCAAGGACCTGCCCGACCTCATCGCCAAGGCCAAGGCCAAGCCGAACAGCATCAGTTACGCGACGCCGGGCAACGGAACGCTGCAGCATCTTGCGGCGGAACTGTTCAAGTCGTCCGCCGGCATCTCGATGGAGCACATTCCGTACAAGGGCGGCGCGCCGGCGACGATGGCCGTGCTGAGCGGCGAGGTTCCGATCGCCCTCATCGGCATTCCGCCGCTCGTCCCGCACATCGCGTCGGGCAAGCTGCAACCGTTGGCGGTGGGGTCGAGCAAGCGCGTTCGCGATCTCCCCAACGTGCCCACCTTCGCCGAAGGCGGCGTCAAGGACTTCGAGGCGATCATCTGGTACGGGCTCGTCGCTCCCAAGGGCACACCCAAGGACGTCCTGGCGGCACTGCACGCGGCCGCCGACAAGGCGGTCGCCATGCCCACCGTACAGGCCGGCTTCGCCAAGGCCGGTGTCGAGCCGATGACGTCGACCTCCGAGCAATTCGCCTCGCTCATCAAGAGCGAACGGACGAAGTGGGAGAAGGTGATTCGCGCCGCCAACGTCAAGGTCGACTGAGCGAGATTCGGCATGCGGCGGCCCAACATCGTCCTCATCACGTCCGACCAGCATCGCGGCGATTGCTACGGATTTGCGGGGCGCGGCGTGCGGACACCGCACCTCGACTTGATGGCAGCGGAGGGGACGCGCTTCGCCACCGCGATCACGCCCAATCCCGTCTGCCAGCCGGCGCGCGCGTCGCTGCTGACCGGATTGCTGCCCAATACCCACGGCGTGCGCGACAACGGCATCGACCTGCCGCCCGAAACCGGTGCGCAGGGTTTCGCCGGCCGACTCGCGCAAGCGGGCTACCGCACCGGATTCATCGGCAAGGCACACTTCTCGTCGCACCACACGTTCGCGCCGACCGGCACCCCCGAATGTCGGCAGAGCATGGATCGCTACGGCGCCGACTGGTACGGCCCGTACATGGGCTTCGAGCACGCCGAACTGGTCGTCGAAGGACACAACCATTGGCTGCCGATGCGGCCCCCGTTCGGCCAGCACTATGAGCGCTGGTACTACGGCGACGGGCGCGGCGATCTCAAGAATCGTCTCTACCGCGAAGCGCTGGCGCCCGCTTGCGGCGGCGCCCTGCAAACGTGGAACTCGGCGCTGCCGGTGGCGTGGCACAACTCGACGTGGGCAGCCGACCGCGCGATCGCTTTTCTCGACCACGCGCCGCGCACGCAGCCCTTCTGCCTGTGGGTCTCGTTTCCCGATCCGCACCACCCCTTCGACGCGCCGGCCCCGTGGTGCTGGATGCATCGACCCGAGGAAGTCGACCTGCCGCCCTTCCGCACTCGCGACCTCGAGCGCCGACCTTGGTGGCACCGGGCGGTGATCGACGGCAATCCCGCGCACGGCAATGCCGAGATCAGCAAGATGCGCTCGCCGGCCGAACAGTTCGACGCGCAGCTGCGCCACCTCATCGCCAACTACTACGGCATGATCGCGCTCATCGACCATCAGGTCGGGCGCATCGATGCGGCACTCAACGCGCTGGACCTCGCTGATAACACGATCGTGATCTTCACGTCCGATCACGGCGAGTGGCTGGGCGATCACGGCCTGCTGCTCAAAGGCCCCATGCTCTACGACGGGCTCCTGCGCGTCGGCATGCTCGCCCGCGGCCCCGGGATCGGCGCCGGACACTGCGTGGATGATCCCGTCTCGCTGATCGACATCGCGCCGACGCTGCTCGATTTCGCGGACGTCCCGGATGCGGCGATGCACGGCAGATCGCTGCGGGGACTCCTCGCCGGTGGCGGTGGCGAGCGAACGTTCGCTTACAACGAATGGGACGTGGGGGCCGATCGCTGCGGCACGCCGCTACGCCTGCGCACGATCCGGACGGCGCAGCACCGGATGACGGTCGAATTGGACTCCGGCGCCGGCGAACTCTATGATTTCGCCATCGACCCCCACGAATGCGAGAACGTGTTCGACGCTGCCACGCATGCCGAGGTCAGGGCACGCCTGCTCGATTGCATCGCGCAGCGTCCTCACGACGAGCTCGCGGTGCCCCTCCCCGTCGTCGGTCTCGCGTAAATGTCGAACGTTTGTGTCTTCGGAGCGGGAGCGATCGGCGGGCATCTGGCCGCGCGGCTCGCGCATGCCGGGCATCGCGTTTACGTCGTCGCGCGCGGCGCGCACCTCGCTGCAATGCGCGAGCGCGGGCTGCGTCTCCTGCTGCCGGAGCAGGAGATCCTCGCCAAGGTCGAGGCGACCGCCGATCCGCGGGAGATCGGCGCGATGGACGCCGTGCTCGTCACGCTGAAGGCCAATGCGATCGCGGCGGCGGGATCGGCACTCGCCGACCTCGCACAACGATCCCCCGCGCTCACCTTCGTCACCAACGGCATTCCGTGGTGGTACGGAATCGGGCGCACTCCCGCACTTTCACGCGCGGCGTGCGCATGCATCGACCCGGCAGGACTCGCGCAGGCGATTCCGGCGGACCGGGTCGTGGGGGCGGTGGCGTACTCACCCAATACGGTCGTCGCACCCGGCGTGGTCCGCTGCGCCTCTGCGACGAGTCGCTTCGAGATCGGACCGGCCACGCCGATGGGTGAGGCTGCGGCGCGCGCGGTCCACGATCTCCTCGCAAGCGCCGGGATCGACGCGCCGATCGATCCCGACATCCGGGCACGCGTGTGGCGCAAGCTCGCCTTCAACGTCGCGATCAGCCCGGTGAGCACGCTGACCGGGGCCGGCAACCAGCAGGTGACGGCAGAGCCGACGCTGCACGGGCTGTGCGTCGACCTGATGCGCGAGGCAGGCGCGGTGGCCGCGACGCAGAACAGCAGCGTGGCGGTCGACGAGTCGGTCCTCGATCCCGGCAAGCTCTCCCCGCACAAGCCTTCGATGCTGCAGGATCTCGAAGCGGGACGACCGCTCGAAACCGACAGCATCCTGCGCGCGGTGCAGGCGCTGGCGCGCGACGCCGGTATCGCCACGCCACAACTCGACGTCGTGACGGCACTGGTCGAGATGCGGGCGCGCAATCGGCCGTGACCGGTCGAGGCTCCAGCATGCAAAACGTCGCGCAATCGAATTCGCCGCCTGGATGGAAACGCCGATGACGCGCATCGCCGATCCCGATTTCGCCGCGCGGGTCCGCGCGAGCTTCGAGCGGCAAAACGCGATGCAGCTCATTCGCGCCACCCTTGCCGTCGTGGCGCACGGCCGCACCGAGATCCGCCTGCCGCACTGGCCGGGGATCGAGCAGCAGCACGGCTTCGTCCACGGCGCGATGGTCGGCGCCATCGCCGACTCGGCGGCGGGCTACGCGGCGATGACCATGGTGCCGCCCAACGCCTCGGTGCTCTCGGTCGAGTACAAGCTCAACTTCCTCGCTCCCGCTGCCGGCGAGGCGCTGGTCGCCCGCGGCCGCGTGGTACGGCCCGGGCGGACGCTCATCGTCGCCACCGCGGAGGTCTTCGCGGTCAAGGGTGGCAACGAAAGCCTGTGCGCGCTCATGCAGCAGACGATCATGGTGATGCACGGCAAGAGCGAGAAGTAGCGCCCGCGCCCGGCGCGGGCGAGCGTTCAGCCGCGCGCCACCAGCGAGCGCTCCATCACCTTGCGCGCGGCGGCTTGCGTGACCGATCCCGCCAGCGTGCCGTAATGCGCGCCCCACGCGCCGAATTCCGTCGCGCCGCGCGTGGCAAAGAACATGTCGACGACCTCCGGCGGGCTGTAGCGGACGAGCTCGGCGGCCTGGAGGATGCGGGCAACGGCATCGCTCATGGAACGGGCGAGGAACTCGTCCTCGACCGCGCCACGGATGAGACGCTCGGTATGCCGGACCATGGTCGCGAGCCGCGGATCCTGCGTCGCCACCGGACGCACCTCGTCCAGGAGCGCGTCGATCGTCTGCGGCATGCGCAGCATCGCGCGGCGCACGTCCATGCACATCATGTTGGCGGTGCCTTCCCAGACGCTGTTGAGCGGCGACTCGCGGAAGAGGCGCGCCATCGGATTCTCCTCGATGAAGCCATTGCCGCCGTGGCACTGCAGCGCTTCGTTGGCGATCGTCGGCGCGCGCGAGCAGTTGAAATACTTGGCCGCAGGCGTCGCCACGCGCGCGAGCAGCCGCTCGTGCTCGTCCGTCGCCATGCCGTCGGTCGCCTTGGCGATGCGCAGCGCCATCAGCGTCGCGGCCTCGACCTCGACCGCCATGTCGGCGAGCACGTTGGTCATCATCGGCCGCTCGGCGATCGAGGTGCCGAACGCCCCGCGCGTCGTCGTGTGCACCTGCGCGAGCGTCAACGCCTGACGCATGAGGCCGGCCGAGCCGATCGCGAAATCGAGGCGGGTGAGGTGCGAGTGCGTGAGGATCTCGCGGATGCCGTGCGCTTCCTCGCCGACGCGGATCGCGAGCGTGCCCGCGAACTCGACCTCGCTCGACGCATTGGAGCGATTGCCCGCCTTGTCCTTCAACCGCTGCACGAAGAAGCGGTTGAACGATCCGTCGGGGAGCGTGCGCGGCAGGAAGAAGCAGGTGACGCCGCCGTCGACCTTGGCGAGCGTGAAGAAGCCGTCGGACTGCGGCACCGAGCAGAACCACTTGTGGCCGGTGAGCTCGTACCAGTGCGCCGGCGCGCCGTGGTAATCGCCCACGTGCGAGAAGCGCGCGGTGGTCTGCGTCTGCCGCAGATCGGAGCCGCCCTGCTTCTCGGTCATCGCGTAACCGATGACGACCGACGGCTTCTCGGCGACCTCGCGCCGGCTGAATTCGTAGACGGTTCCCTTCGATTTCTCGGCCCAGATGGCGAGCGACGGCTCGACGGTGAAGCCTGCATACGACGCGTACGCCATGCCGGTGGGGCACGCGGTCCCTTGCTCGACCTGGTTCCAGAGGTAGGTCAGCACCGCGCGCGCGTAGTGCCCGCCCTTTTCCGCGGTGCGCCACGAGAGATTCGGGACCTCGTGCTTCCAGGCGAGCGCCATCAACTCGTGCCAGCTCGGGTGGAACTCGACCCAGTCGATGCGATTGCCGAAGCGATCGTGCGTCTTGAGTTCCGGGAGATTGCGATTGGCGAGGCGCGCGAGTTCCTGTATCGCCTCGTCACCGACGGCGGCGCCGAGGGCGGTGCAGCGATCCGCTGCCCACGGCGCCTCGCGCTCGATGCCGGCGCGCACGACCGCATCGGCGGTGAAAGCGTCAAAGCCGGTCGCGGGCGCGGCCTGATTGCGCACCTCGTGCGTGACGTAGCGGTCGCCTGGTAGTTCGAGAATGCTGGCGGGAACGGGTTTGTTCATGACGGCCTCCGGGGGAGTTGTCGAACGGTGGATGGTGGTGCCGTGACGCTCGCGCAGGCGAGCGTCGCGATTTCGTCGGCGAGCGCGGCCACGCTGCGCCGGTAAGCTTCGGAATCCTGCCGCTGCCGGCGACCCAGGGGCGACAGCGGGCCGATGAGCCCCTCCATGAAGCCGCCGACGATCACGGTGGCCGCGAGGTCGGCGGCAACGTCGGTGCGCAGCGACCCCGCTTGCTGCCCGGCGGCCACGATCGAACGGATCACTTCGCTGATCGCTGCGCGGTAGGTGAGCCTCGCCTCGTCGATCTCCTTGTCGCACGGCTCGGCGATGAGCGCGTAGGCAAGGCGCGGGTTGCGCATCGCGCGCTGCACGAAGGTCGACACGGCGGTGTGCAGGCGCTGCGTCGCGCTGCCGCCGGAAGCCGCGATCGCCGCGAGGACGTCGACCTCGCGCTGCGACACCGCCGAGAGCACCTCGGCAAAGAGTTCAGCCTTCGACGGAAAGTAGCGGTAGACGGTGCCGGTCGCCATGCCTGCCGCGGCGGCGACGCTTGCGACCTGCGCCTCCTTCCACCCGCCTTCGCTGACGAGGCGGCGGGCGGCCGCGAGGATTCGCGCACGGTTGTCGTGCAGGCGCGCTTCGACCGATGCCGTTTGCCGATACGCCATGACCGAACCCACCTTCCGGATGATGAAGTGAATGTTAATTCATTTCTTCAGATATGGCAAGTACCCCCGCGGATGGGACGGGCGATGCAACCGGCGGTGCCAAGGGTGGTGGCGCGAGCGGCGGACGCCACCGGCGATGCAGCCGGTTGCTTGCTGCGCCGTCGACCCCACGTAACAAGAGCGCAGGCCAGGAGCGGCTGCGCGTCGTGCCGGCGTCAGCGCGCGTCTGGTGCGTCTGGTCCTGCCGCGCTTTCGAGGTGTCCTTCATGAGCTACCACTTCAGCAAGACGACCCGCCTCTCGTTCGACGACGCGATCACGCGCGTGACCGAGGCGTTGAAGAAGGAAGGGTTTGGCGTGCTTACCGAAATCGACGTCAAGGAGACGCTCAAGCGCAAGCTCGACGTCGACTTCCGAAAATATCGCATCCTCGGCGCCTGCAATCCGGCATTCGCATACCGCGCGCTGCAGGCCGAGGACAAGATCGGCACCATGCTCCCGTGCAATGTCATCGTGCAGGAGCGCTCGGACGGCCAGGTCGAGGTGTCGGCGGTCGATCCGGTCGCCTCGATGCTCGCGGTCGAGAATCGCGAACTCGGCGCCATCGCCGAGGACGTGCGCGGGAA
>JBDHRR010000216.1:0-2944 GCA_039807685.1 Burkholderiales bacterium | reverse complement strand
CACGCGCGCGCTCGCGCTGGCGGCGATCGAGGCCGGGCGCGGGCTGGCCGCCGAGGTCGCCGCGCGCGGCAGCGACGGCGCCGAATCCTATGCGGCGATCCTCGACGAGGCGCGCATCCTGGTGCCGCTCGACCACGAGCAGGATCCGGCGCACTGCCTCGTCAGCGGCACCGGTCTCACCCACCTCGGCAGCGCCGCGACGCGCGACAAGATGCACCAGGCGCAGATCCCCGAGGACGCGATGACCGACACGATGCGCGTGTTCCGCTGGGGCATCGAAGGCGGCCGCCCGCCGCGCGGCACCGCCGGCGTGCAGCCGGAGTGGTTCTACAAGGGCGACGGCGGCATCGTCGTCGCGCCGGGCGCGGGCTTTCCGGTGCCGGCCTTCGCCGAGGACGCCGGCGAGGAGCCCGAGCTCACCGGCCTCTACGTGGTCGGCCCCGACGGCCGCCCGTTCCGCGTCGGCTTCGCGCTCGGCAACGAGTTCTCCGATCACGTGATGGAGCGCAAGAACTACCTCTATCTCGCGCACTCGAAGCTGCGCTACTGCTCCTACGGGCCGGAGCTGCGCGTGGGCGCGCTGCCGCGCCACGTCGAGGGCGCGAGCCGCATCCGCCGCAACGGTGCGGTGCTGTGGGAAAAACCCTTCCTGTCGGGCGAGGACAACATGTGCCACTCGATCGACAACCTCGAATACCACCACTTCAAGTACGCGCAGTTCCTGCGCCCCGGCGACGTGCATGTGCATTTCTTCGGCACCGCGACGCTGTCGTTCGCCGACGGCATCGTCACGCGCCCCGGCGACGTGTTCGAGATCGAGGTGCCGGCGTTCGGCGCCGCGCTGCGCAACGCGATCGAGCGGGTCGAGCCGCGCTTCGCCCCCGGCGGCGTCGTCGCGCTGTGACGCCCTGACCACCGGAACCATGCGAGAAGGAAAAACTGCGATGTCTTCCCCCATTGCCGACAACACCGTGCCGCAGGCGATCCGCCTGCACCGCGACGACGACGTGCTGATTGCGCGCACCCAGCTGCTGCCCGGCACGCGGCTCGCCGGCGAGGATCTCGTCGTCGCCGGCCTGGTTCCGCCCGGACACAAGCTCGCGGTGCGCCGCATCGAGGCCGGCGCCGCGGTGCGCCGCTACGGCCAGATCATCGGTTTCGCGAGCCGCAGGATCGAACCGGGCGAGCACGTGCATACCCACAACCTCGCGATCGGCAGTTTCGAGCGCGACTATGCCTTCGCCGAGGATGCGCGCCCGACGCCGATGGCCGCCGAACCCGCGACCTTCGCCGGCATCCTGCGGCCCGACGGGCGGGTCGCCACGCGCAACTACATCGGCATACTGACCTCGGTGAACTGCTCGGCCACCGTCGCACGCGCGATCGCCGACCACTTCCGCCGCGACATCCACCCGGAGGCGCTCGCCGCCTACCCGAACGTCGATGGCGTGGTCGCGCTGACGCACGGCGTGGGCTGCGCGGTCGATCCGGAAGGCGAAGGACTGGCGATCCTGCAGCGCACGCTCGCCGGTTACGCGCGCCACGCGAATTTTGCGGGCGTGCTGATCGTCGGGCTCGGCTGCGAGACCAACCAGATCCCGCGCCTGCTCGAACGCGAAGGCCTCGCCGAAGGCGCCAAGCTCGCGACCTTCAACATCCAGGACAGCGGCGGTACCGCGAAGACCGTCGCGCGCGGCATCGAGATCGTCAAGGGGATGCTCGCCGACGCGAACCGCGTCGAGCGCCGGCCGGTGCCGGTGAGCCACCTCGTGGTCGGCCTGCAGTGCGGCGGCTCGGACGGCTACTCGGGCATCTCGGCCAATCCCGCGCTGGGCGCGGCCGTCGACCTGCTGGTGCGCCACGGCGGCACCGCGATCCTGTCGGAGACGCCCGAGATCTACGGCGCCGAGCACCTGCTGACACGCCGCGCGGTGACGCCGGAAGTCGGTCGCAAGCTCGTCGCGCGCATCCAGTGGTGGGAGCGCTACTGCGCGCGCAACGACGCCGCGATGGACAACAACCCCTCGGCCGGCAACAAGGCCGGAGGGCTGACGACGGTGCTCGAAAAGTCGCTCGGCGGTATCGCCAAGGCCGGCACGACCAATCTCGTCGAGGTCTATGAATACGCGCAGGCGGTGCGCGCGCACGGTCTCGTGTTCATGGACACGCCGGGCTACGACCCGATCAGCGCGACCGGCCAGGTCGCCGGCGGCGCGAACCTGATCTGCTTCACGACCGGGCGCGGCTCGGCCTACGGCTGCGCGCCGGCGCCGTCGCTGAAGATCGCGACCAACACCGCGCTGTGGCGGCGCCAGGAAGAGGACATGGACCTCAACTGCGGCGCGATCCTCGACGGCGAGCGCACGATCGAGGAGATGGGCGAGGAGCTCTTCGCGCTGATGATCGCCGCCGCGTCGGGCCGGAAGACCAAGAGCGAGCTGCACGGCTACGGCCAGAACGAGTTCGTGCCCTGGCAGATCGGGGCCATCACTTGAGGAAGGCCGCACCGCTCCGGCCACTCTCCCCAACACTCAGGAACCACCCCATGCAAATCACCGGACACCTGCTGATCGGCAATGAAGACCTGCGCGGCACCGCCGCGAGCTTCAAGGCCTGCGACCCGGCGCGCGCGATCAGGCTCGAACCCGCGTTCGGCGTCGCCGACGCGCAGGCCGTCGATCGCGCCTGCACGCTCGCGGCGGCCGCGTTCGACACCTACCGCGAGACCGCGCCCGAGGCGCGCGCGCGCTTCCTCGAAACTATCGCCGCCGAGATCGAGGCCCTCGGCGACGCGCTGATCGAGCGTGCGATGGCGGAGACCGCGCTGCCGCGCGCGCGCCTCGAAGGCGAGCGCGGTCGCACGACCGGCCAGCTGCGCCTGTTCGCCGCGGTCGTGCGCGCCGGCCACTGGCAAGGCGCAACCCTCGACCGCGCGCTGCCCGAG
>JBDHRR010000215.1:0-2957 GCA_039807685.1 Burkholderiales bacterium | reverse complement strand
GCGGTCGGTGGCATCCAGCCGGGCTGCGAACTCGGGGTGCTCGACGATCTCGGCCATGATTCCGGGCGCTGCCTGCAGGTCGGCGAAGGTCTCGAACAGCGGGATCACGTCGAGGACGGGCGGAGTGCCGCCGGGACCGACCGCGAAGCGGGCGAGCTCGTGCACGGCGGCGAGGTCGCCCGCGGACTGCGTGAACGACACGATGTAGCGGCCTGCCGCGCCCGGCCCGTAGCGGTGCTGGATCTGCGCGATTGTGCGGAAGACCTCGAGCACCTCCTCGGCCTGCGTGCTGAGCGCACCGCCGGCAGCACCGGCGTTCTCGCGGCACTCGGCGAGCACTTTGGCGTGCACGGCGGAGTGCTGGCGCACCTCGAGCTCGGCCAGGTGGAATCCGAACGTCTCCACCTGCCAGATGAGCTGCTGGAGGTGGCCGTACGCCTGGCGCGGCGCCCCGGCGGCGACGAGCGAGCCTTGCACGACGGTGAGATCGGCGAGCAGTTGACTCGGCTCGCGATAGCCCAGATCGGCGTCCCGGCGGCGCGTCGCGACGATCCGGCGCGTGATGAGCAGCAGGGCGCGCTTGTGGGGCTCACCCTTGGCGCGCTTGGCGGCGTCGGCGGCGCCGTCCTCGTCGGCGGCCGCGAGGCGCTGCAGGAGCGCGTTCAGCGCCGCGCTCGGCGGCGTCGTGTCTTCGGCGAGAGTCAGCGTCTTGGCGATGCGCCCGGCCGAGTTCGCGAGGCCGAGCAGCACGTGCTCCGCCGCGATCCCGGCGGCCTTCTTGGTGACGGATGCCGTGACGAACGGGTTTCCATCGCGGTCGCCGCCGACCCACGTGCCGAGACGAACGAACGGGCGCACGACGGGCGCACGGCTGCCGGCGCCCGGCCCCTGCAGGGCGTCGTCGACGCGCCGGTACACGTGCGGGACAGCGGTGTAGAGGGTCTCGTCGAAGACCGCCATGATGGCGCGCACCTCGTCGACGGGGGTCGGCTTCTCCGCGCGCAGCGGCGCCGTGCGCCACAGGGTGTCGATCTCCTCGAGCAGGCGGCGATCGGCGCGGCGCTCGTCGGCGCCGCCCTGCAAAGACGCGTCGTGCTCGCTCAAAAGCTTCACGAGACGGCGGATACTGGTCGACACCGCGCGACGGCGAGCCTCGGTCGGGTGCGCCGTGAAGACGGGATGGAAGCGCAGGTTCTGCAGGCGCCGAAGCGCTGTGTCGTCGCCGACCTCGGCAGCCAGGCGCACGAAGGCCGCCGCGACGGAATCGGCGGCATCCTCCTTGTCGGGCCGCCCGTCACGCTCGCGCAGCACGCGGACGCGCTGGTGCTCCTCGGCGAGGTTCACGAGGTGGAAGTACACCGTGAAGGCCCGCGCGACTTCGTCGGCGCGTGAGATCGAGAACGATTCGGCAATCGACGCCGCCCGCTCGAACGCCTCCGCGGACTCGTCGGTGTAGGCCGCGATCGTCGCCTGGCGCAAGCGCTCGACGTCCTCGTAGAGGCCGGGCGAACCGCTTTCGCGAAGGACGCGTCCGAGGAGCGCGCCGAGCATCCGCACATCGGCGCGCATGCGCTCGGGGAGCTCCTGTTCGGCCTCGTAGCGCCCGACGAGGTCGATGGCTTCGGTGCGGGTCAGTTCAGGCATTCCTCCACGGTAATGCCCGCCTGTTTCGGTTTTGTCACGCGTTACGATGGGTGAAGGTGTGCCGGGAAGTCTGGTCGGCGTGATTGCTTCCGACCCCGATTCAGAAGACTGAGGCAGTGGCATGAGCCTGCTCCGTTCCGACCGCTTTCCCGCTGTCATCCTCCTCTCCGCCGCCGCCGTCGGCCTCGTCGTCGCGAACACGGCTGCGCACGCGCCGGTGGACGCCGCGATGCACGTGTACCTCGGCATCCCGGGCTTCTTCGAGCTGTCCGTCGATCACTGGATCAAGGACGGCCTTCTCGCGATCTTCTTCTTCGTGGTGGCGGTCGAGCTGCAGTACGAGTTGACCAGCGGCGAACTGAACTCGGCGCGCAAAGCCACGCAGCCGGCGATCGCGGCGGCGGGCGGCATCCTGGTGCCGATCGCGGTGTTCCTGCTTTTCGCGGGTGGCACCGAGAGCGCCCCGGGGTGGCCCGTGCCGACGGCGACCGACATCGCGTTCGCACTCGGCGTCCTCGCCGTCTTCGGGCGCGGGCTGCCTCCCGCGCTGCGCGTCTTCTTGCTCGCCCTCGCGATCCTCGATGACATCGTCGGGATCGTGTTCATCGCCGTCCTGTTCACGAGCGGTGTGAACGTGGGCATGCTCGCCCTTGCGGCGATCGGCATCGTCGCCTTCGGAATCCTGAGCCGTCAGCTCGATACGCGGGCGCGGCGCCCGGTCGCGGTCGCGCTCGTCGTCGTCGCCGTCCTCACGTGGGCGTTCGTGTACGCGTCGGGGGTGCACGCGACGATCGCCGGCGTCGCGCTCGGTCTCGCGATGGCACAGCAGCCGGCGCTGCGCGCGCGGCACGCACTCGAACCGTGGGTGAACGGTCTCGTGCTGCCGCTGTTCGCGTTCGCGGCCGCGCTCGTCGTCATCCCGGCGGTGTCGCCCGCGCAGCTGCAGCCGGCGTTCTGGGGGATCGCGGTCGCGCTGCCCCTCGGCAAGCTCGTCGGCATCTCGCTGTTCGGCTGGGTCGCGCTCCGGCTCGGGCGCGAGAAGGGCACCGCCCCGCCGCTGCCGTTCGCCGATCTGCTGGCTGCCGGCGCCCTCGGCGGCATCGGGTTCACGGTGTCGCTGCTGCTCGGCGAGCTCGCGTTCGCGGGCGATGCCCTGTTGCGTGACGAGGCGATCCTGGGGGTCCTTGCGGGGTCCGTCGTCGCGCTGGTGCTGGCCAGCGTGCTCGTGTCGGTACGCTCCGCGCACTATCTGCGGCGGGCGCGTGCGGGGGAGCCCGCTTTCGAGGACCCGATCGAGAAGGAAGCATCCGCGT
>JBDHRR010000214.1:0-2958 GCA_039807685.1 Burkholderiales bacterium | reverse complement strand
GCATGAGGTCACGCCTACTCCCGATCGCTCCAAAGCACCACGACGCGCCGCGTGCGGTGCGTCCACTTGCGCTCATGGTGGTGATTGCGCTCCTGGTCACCGGCTGCGCCACGCCGCCGGCACCGGCGCCGGCGCCGGCCCCGGCACCCGTACCGGTCGCCCCAGCGCCGCCGCCGGTCGTCGAAGCGCCCAAGCCCGCCCCGCCACCCGCTCCCGAGCTCACCCCGGCGCAGGCCAAGGCACAGGCGCACAAGCTCGCCATCGAGGCGATCACCCAACTCCAGACCGGTGACGAGCCGGCGGCGCAGAAGACGCTCGACGACGCGCTGAAGCTCGATCCCGCCAATGAGCTCGCCAAGAAGCTCATGGACCAGATCAAGGCCGATCCGCAGAAGGAGCTCGGCGCGGTCTATTTCCGCTATACCGTGCAGCGCGACGATTCGCTGTCGAAGCTCGCGCAGCAGTACCTCGGCGATCGCTACCGCTTCCACATCCTGGCGAAGTACAACGACATCGCCAATCCGAGCAAGCTCGCTGCCGGTCAGGTGATCAAGATCCCAGGGCGGCAGCCGACCGCCGCCGCGCGTCCGGCGGCGGCGACAGCGCCGGAGCCGGCCGACGACGAGGCAGCCAAGGCGGCGACGCCGGAAGCAAGCACGCCACGTAGCGCATCGGTCGCGCTGATGCAGCAAGGGGCCGCCTATCAGAAGGCGGGCAACCTCGAAGCAGCGTACGAGGCATACCGTGATGCGGCCGCCCGCGATCCCGCGAATCGCGACGCGGCGGCGCAGCGCGACAGCACGCGCAACACTCTGGCGCGACGCTACGAGCGCGACGCGGCGCTTGCCTTCCAGCGCCAGAACCTCGACGACGCGATCGCCAACTGGGATCGGGTGCTGGCGTTGGAGCCGAACAATCAAAAGGCTAAGCTCGAGCGGGAGCGCGCGCTCGATCTGCGCAAGAAGCTCGCCGAGAAGTTCGGCGCCAAGTAGTCCTTGTCCGGCGCGGGGCATGGGCATGCGCCCGATCCCAGCGTGCGGCGTCGCGGCGGGGTATTACTTGATGCTGTCGAGCTTCTCGCGAACCGTCCTCGCCTCCTGGAGCTTGATCGCGGCCTGCGCGTTGCCGGGATCCAAACGCACGCTCGCTTCCAGATCGCGGATCGCCTGCGGAAGATTGGTCCGGAACGCGCGCGTCCCCTTCACGAAGTAATCCTGCGAGACTTTCTTGCGCAGCGGCTCGATGCGCGCGACCCACGGCCCGCCGGCGTCGCCCCGCAGGGCGCTCGCCTGCTCGTAGAGCCGCAGCGCTTCTTCCCGCTGCCCCTGTCCTTCGAGGTCTTGTGCGCGCTCGGCGACCGCCGCGCCGATGCGCTGGCGGGCGGCGCGATTGCCGGGGTTCGCCGCGACGTAGACCTTCAGTTCGCGCAAGCCGCTCGCCGCATCCCCGGCGCGCAGGAGTTCGAGCGCCTGATCGACCGCGAAGCCATCGTTGCCGTTGTCTACGGGCAGCATGGTGGAACCCGTCGGCACACTACCCTTCGTGGCCGGTTCCTCAGGGGGCGGCAACTTCGCCACCCGATCCGCCTGGATCCGCGTAAGTCGCCGACGCTCGATGTCGCGCAGCGTGGCCGCGGCGCCGGGATCCTGCGGATCGAGCGCCAGTACGCGCAGCAGCGCCGCCTGCGCGCGCTCGACCTGACCGGCGGCCAGTGCCGCCTGCCCCAGTCGACGCTGCTCGCGTACCTCGGTGCCGATCGCCGCGCGGGTACTCGCGAGTTCGCGCGCGATCGCCGGATCGTCCGGCGCAAGGGTAGCGAGGATCTCGAGATGCGTTTGCACGCTGGCGAGGTCATCCGCCTGCCGCGCCGCATCAGCGAGGCGTCGGTGCTGGGTCATCAGCGCGGCAATCCGCGCGTCGGGCGATGGGGCGGTGACGATCGTGGGCCTCGGTGCCGACGGCGGCACGTCGACGACCGGCGCCGGCGCGCAACCCGCGAGGGCGAGGGCACCGCCGAGCACCGCGCCGAGCGTGCAGCAAGACGAAATCTTCACGGACGCGGCATGCGGGCGAACGTGGCGAGTTTGGACTTGAACGCATCCAGGTCCTCGTTGCCGAAGATCATGCTGCGCCGGAGCATGTACGGGTACGCATAGAAGGCATTGCCACCGGCGGTCACGGTAACGCCCTGCGCGACGCCGTCCGTGGCGAGCACGTCGACCACGTATTCGTTGACGTCGCCGTACGGATACGCAAAGGTGAACGAGGGCTCGCCCAGCCGGTCCTTGATCACGCCGATCGGTGCCGTGATCTCGCGGCGGATGCGCTCGCGGTAGCGCGCGTCGGTCTCGCCCGGCAAGCGCTGTGCGAGGTTCGCGTGCGTCTTCGAGTGCGGCTGCATCGTCACCAGGCCCGACGCCACCATCTCCTTCATCTGAGCCCAGGTCAGCGCATCGGAGGCACCGACGAAATCGGTGTACAGGAAGACGGTCGCCGGAATGCGGTGCTTCTTCAGGATCGGATACGCGATCTCGAAGGTCGAGCGATATCCGTCGTCGATGGTCACGACGACCGATCTTGCCGGCAGCGCTTCGTTGCCGGCGAGAAAGCCGTGCAGGCGCTCGAGCGTGATCACCGTGTATCCGTTGCGCACAAGGAAGTCCATTTGCTGCGCGAACGCTTGCGGCGTGACCGTCAATTTGGCGGCACGAGGGCCGAAGCGGTGGTAACAGAGGATCGGGACCGTCTGGTAGCCGGCGGCGCCCACCCCGAGCGGATTGCGCTCGTGCAAGGGAATGACGAGGGTGTCGCCCGCCCGAATCGTGGTCACGGCATTGAACTGCGCGATTCGCCACGCCTTGTCAGGGTCGCCCAGGTAGCGGCGGGCGAGGGCGTCGAACGTGTCTCCGGGCTCGACGGCAACGATCACGAAATCGTCGCTGCGCGCGACGACCGGGC
>JBDHRR010000085.1:0-15060 GCA_039807685.1 Burkholderiales bacterium | reverse complement strand
ATCCGGCACCGCGCACCGCGCCGGAGCCGGCAACGGGCGAAGGCGCGCGTCAGGGCGCCGAATCCGGGAACGCCGTGCGCGGCGAGCGCGGGCGCGAGCGCTGATGCCTGGCGGCCTGACAGGCTGCTAGGCCCCGTCGGCGCGAGTGCGCGCGTAGCTCCCGGGTGCGTCCTCGATGACCTTGAGCGCGCCCTTGCCGGGAATTCGCGGCGGCACTTCGCGGCCGAGGTAGGGGCTGATCCAGCGGCGCCAGTCCGGCCACCACGACCCCTCGTGCTGTGTCGCGCTGCCGAACCACGCCTGCGCATCGCCGGGCAACGTCTCGTTGGTCCAGTAGCCGTACTTCACCGTGGTCGGCGGGTTCACCATGCCGGCGATGTGCCCGGAACCGGCGAGCACGAAGCGATTCTTGCCGTGCAGGATCTGCGTGCCCGCGTAGGTGGTCTTCCACGGCGCGATGTGATCCTCCATCGCCGATGCGAAGTAGGCGGGCGTGGTGACCTTTGCGAGATCGATCTTCGTCCCCGCGAGCGTCAGTGCTCCCGGCTCGCGCAGCAGATTCTTCATGTACATGTTGCGCAGGTAGTAGCTGTGCATCGCTGCCGGCATGCGCGTGGAGTCGCAGTTCCAGTGCAGCAGATCGAACGGGAACGGATCGCGTCCCATGAGGTAGTTGTTGATGACGAACGACCAGATGAGGTCGTTGGCGCGCAGGAGATTGAACGTCTGCGCCATCTCGCTGCCTTCGAGGTAGCCGCGCTGATTCATCTTCTTCTCGAGCGAGCGCACCTGATCCTCGTCGATGAAGACCTCGAGTTCTCCCGCCGCGGTGAAGTCGATGAGCGCGGTCATGAAGGTCGCGCTGGCGATGCGCTTCTCCTTCTTCGCGGCGAGGTGACCGAGCGTTGCCGCGAGCAGCGTGCCGCCCAGGCAATAGCCGATGACGTTGGCGTCGGGCTCGCCCGTGGCACGCTCGATCGCGTCGAGCGCGGCGAGCGTCCCCTCGGTCAGGTAGTCCTCGAAGTTCTTGTGCGCGAGTTTCGCGTCGGGATTCACCCAGGAAACGACGAACGTCGTCATGCCCTCGGCAACTGCCCAGCGCAGGAACGAATTCTTCTCGCGCAGATCGAGGATGTAGTACTTGTTGATCCACGGCGGAATCACCAGCAGCGGCCGCTTCCACACCTTCTTCGTCGACGGCTCGTACTGGATCAGCTGGATGAGGTCGTTCTGGAAGACGACCTTGCCGGGCGTGGTGGCGATGTTGACGCCGAGTTCGAACGCCTTCTGGTCGGTCATCGAGATCTTGAGCTGTCCACCGCCACGCTCGATGTCGTCGAGGAGGTTGTTCAGGCCCTTGACGAGGTTCTGTCCGCCGGTCGCCACCGTCTCGCGGAACACTTCCGGGTTGGTCAGCGCAAAGTTCGATGGCGCCAGCGCATCGATGTATTGCCGCGTGAAGAAGTCGACCTTCTTCCTGGTCGGCTCGGGCAGGCCTTCGACGCTTGCCACCTGCTCGTGCATCCAGCGCGCGGTGATGAGGTAACTCTGCTTGATGTAGTCGAAGAGGAAGTGCTCGTGCCAGTCGTCGTGCTTGAAGCGCTTGTCGCCGTGGGCGGGCAGTGCCACCGGGGCCGCGTCGTGGCCGGCGAGGCGGAGCATCGAGCCCTGCCAGAGGTTCATGTAGTCCCACCACAGGTTCATCTGCGATTCGGCGAGCTTGGCGGGATTGGCGAGCATCTGCGCGGCGAGTTCCATGAACGCCTGGCCGAGGCCGAGTTCGTCGGCGGGCAAGGCCGCGCCCGGTTGCGCATTGCGTGCCGCGAAATCGCGCATCACCTTGGCGCTTTTCTTCGCGGCCGCAGCGAGCGATTGGGCAACGGCGAGCGGATCGGGGGCCGGAGTGGCGGCGGGTGTCGACATCGTGTCTTCCTCTGTCCTTGATGCAGGGTTGCGGGGGGCTACGGTATTACGCGGCGCGCTCGCGCGCAAATCGGCAGGTGCCGTCGGTGCCGCGGAGCCGGCGGATGCGACCGTGACGCCACAGGTGGTTGAGGTGCGCGAGCGCCTCGCCCATCGCGAAGAAGCGCTGCTGGACGTCGAGCGGGCGCCGGAAGAGCACGGGCACCACGTCGGCTGCCGACACCGGCGTCGCAGCTTCGTCGATGGCCGCGACGAGCTCGGCGAGGCGCGCGTCGTGGTGCGCCCGCAGTTGCGCGATACGAGGCGCGATCCCCCGAAACGGCAGGCCGTGCGACGGCAGAACGAGGGTCGCGGCCGGCAGCGTCTCGAATCCCGCAAGCGAGTGGAGAAAGCGCCCGAGCGGATCGCCGTTCGGATCGGCGGGCCAGACCGACACGTTGGTACTGATCCGCGGCAGCAGCATGTCGCCGGAGATCAGCACGCCCGCCGCCGCGGAATGCAGCGACGCGTGCTCGCTCGAGTGGCCGTGGCCGACGATCACCTGGAAATCGAGGTCGCCGGCGTGCACCGTATCACCGTGCAGGATGCGATCGTAGGTGGCGGGCAGTGACGGGACGCCGCGCCGATAGTGATTGCCGCGGGCGCGCAGGGGCGCGAGGTCGGCGGCGGGCATGCCGTGCATGCGAAAGAGCTCGCAGGTGTCGGCTGGCGCATGCGCGGCGCGCTCGTCGCAGATGGCGTGGGCGCTGAGGAACTCGCCGTGCGTCGTGGTCACCGCGCAGCCGAAGCGTTTGGCGAGCCACTCCGCATTGCCGAGGTGATCGGGATGGCAGTGCGTGGCGACGATGCGCACGATCGGCAGCCCGCGCAGCGAATCCGCGATGTGCCGCTCCCAGAGCTCGCGCGTGGGAGTGTCGCCGTAGCCGGTATCGACGAGCGTCCAGCCGTCGGCGCCGTCGACCAGCCACAGGTTGACGTGGTCGAGCGCGAAGGGCAGCGGCATGCGCAGCCAGAGAATGGAGGGGGCGATGCGCAGGACGGCGCCCGGGGGCGGGGGCGTCGCGACCGGATAGTCGAGCAGGACTTCAGGGGAGGTGGACATCGGAACCTTCGAGCGTGAGCCCGCTATGGTATCGTGACCCGCCGCCCGCCCTTGCGGCGATGCTGCACTACGTCCATGCCGCTTCCTTCCGCGCAACGCGCCGTACCCGCGAGCGACGCGACCTACACGATCTCCGCGCTCGCCCACGAATTCGCGCTGACCACGCGGGCGATTCGCTTCTACGAGGATCAAGGGATGCTGGCCCCCGAGCGCCGCGGCCGCTCGCGTATCTACCGCGAGCGCGAGCGCGTGCGGTTGAAGCTCATCCTGCGCGGCAAGCGCTTGGGTCTGAGCCTGTCGGAAATTCGCGAGCTCCTCGATCTGTACGAGGTTTCGCGCAACGAGCGCGCGCAACTCGCAAAGTTCCTCGAGGTCCTCGCCGACCGCCGCGCTCGCCTGCTGCAGCAGCGCGAGGACATCGACGTGGTGCTGGCGGAGATCGAGAGCGTCGAGCGGGCTTGCCGCACGCGCTTGCGCGCCGAGGGCGACGGGTCGACTGTGGGTGGGGTGTCCGCGGTGGCCTCCTGAGGTCGAGATTGCTGGTATACATTTGACGTTTACGTAAACGTAATATACAAGGATCGCTCGTGCTCGCGGCCGCGAGCGCCTCGGCGTGTGGCGGATCCCGCCCGAGCGGGCGATTCCGAAGGTCACAGGAGGTGTCCATGCTCGATTTTCCGTCGCTCGCATTCGCCCACGGCGAGACCATCGATATGCTGCGGGCGAGCGTGCGGTCGTTCGCCACCGCCGAGATTGCCCCGCGCGCCGCCGACATCGATCGCCGCAACGCGTTTCCGCCGGACCTCTGGCGCAAGATGGGCGACCTCGGCGTCCTCGGCATCACCGTCGAGGAGGAGTACGGCGGCACCCACCAGGGCTACCTCGCGCACTGCGTCGCCATGGAGGAAATCTCGCGCGCATCGGCAGCGGTGGGGTTGTCCTACGGCGCGCACTCCAATCTCTGCGTGAACCAGATCCGGCGCAACGGCAGCGAAGCGCAGAAGCGACGGTACCTGCCGAAGCTCATCACCGGCGAGCACGTCGGCGCGCTGGCGATGAGCGAGCCCGGATCGGGATCGGACGTCGTGTCGATGCGCCTGCGCGCCGATCGCCGGGGCGACACCTACGTACTCAACGGCAACAAGATGTGGATCACCAACGGACCCGATGCCGACACGCTCGTCGTCTACGCCAAGACCGACGTCCAGGCGGGGCCCAAGGGCATCACCGCCTTCGTGATCGAGAAGGGAATGCCGGGTTTCACCACGGCGCAGAAACTCGACAAGCTCGGCATGCGCGGCAGCAACACCTGCGAACTCGTCTTCAGCGACTGCGCCGTGCCGGCGGAGAACGTCCTCGGCAGCGAAGGCGGCGGCGTGCGCGTCCTCATGAGCGGCCTCGACTACGAGCGGGCGGTGCTCGCCGCGGGACCGCTCGGGATCATGGCCGCGTGCCTGGACGTCGTGCTTCCCTATGTCCACGAGCGCTCGCAGTTCGGGCAACCGATCGGCGAGTTCCAGCTGATGCAGGGCAAGGTCGCCGACATGTACTCTACGATGATGGCGTGCAAGGCGTACGTCTACGCGGTGGCCGCGGCCTGCGATCGTGGCGAGACCAGCCGCAAGGATGCGGCCGGTGCGATCCTCTATGCTGCGGAAAAGGCGACGTGGATGGCCGGCGAGGCGATCCAGGCGCTGGGCGGCAACGGCTATATCAACGAATTCCCCACCGGACGGCTGTGGCGCGACGCCAAGCTCTACGAGATCGGCGCCGGCACGAGCGAGATCCGTCGCATGCTGATCGGCCGCGAGCTCTTCAACGAAACGAAGTGACCGAGGGACTGATGGATAACGATCCGGTGGTGATTGTCGGCGCCGCACGTACGCCCATGGGCGGCTTGAGCGTTCGCCGCTCGCTGTGCTCGCTTGACGTCGTCCCCGATGATGCCGGGGACGAGTCAGCGCACGCCGAAGCCGCACGTCTTGCGAGGGACTGATGGATAACGATCCGGTGGTGATTGTCGGCGCCGCACGTACGCCCATGGGCGGCTTTCAGGGCGACTTCGCGACGCTCGCCGCGAGCGATCTCGGCGCGGTGGCGATCCGCGCCGCGGTCGCGCGCGCCGGCGTGAAGCCGGAGGACGTCGACCGGGCGATCATGGGCTGCGTGCTCCCGGCGGGGCAGGGCCAGGCGCCCGCGCGGCAGGCTGCGCTCAAGGCCGGGTTGCCGATGGCGGTCGGCTGCACGACCGTCAACAAGATGTGCGGCTCGGCGATGGAGGCGGCGATGCTCGCGCATGATGCGCTCCTCGCCGGCAGCGCCGACGTGATCGTCGCCGGCGGCATGGAGAGCATGACCAACGCGCCGTACCTCCTGCCCAAGGCGCGTGCCGGCTATCGCATGGGGCACCAGCAGGCGCTCGACCACATGTTCTACGACGGCCTCGAGGATGCCTACGACAAGGGTCGCCTGATGGGGACCTTCGCCGAAGATTGCGCGGCGAAGTACGCCTTCACGCGCGCCGAGCAGGACGCCTTCGCGGTGGCCTCGCTCGGCCGCGCCTTGCGCGCGAACGAGGACGGCAGCTTTGCCTGGGAGATCGCGCCGGTCACGCTGGCCACGCGCAAGGGTGAGACGACCATCGATCACGACGAGCAGCCGGCGAAGGCCAGCCCCGACAAGATCCCGACGTTGAAGCCGGCGTTTCGCAAGGACGGCACGGTGACCGCCGCGAATTCGAGTTCGATCTCCGACGGCGCGGCCGCGCTCGTCCTCATGCGCCGCTCGCAGGCCGAGCGACGCGGCGTGACGCCGCTCGCGGTGATCGTCGCGCATGCGACGCACGCCCAGGAACCGGCATGGTTCTCGACGGCGCCGGTGGGGGCCATCGAGAAGCTCTACCGCAAGACCGGCTGGCGCACGCCCGACGTCGATCTCTTCGAGATCAACGAGGCGTTCGCCGTGGTCACCATGGCGGCGATGCGCGAGCACGGGTTGGCGCACGACAAGGTCAACGTCCACGGCGGCGCCTGCGCGCTCGGTCATCCCATCGGGGCGTCGGGCGCGCGGATCGTCGTCACGCTCCTCGGTGCGCTGCGCAAGTCCGGCGGCCGGCGCGGCGTCGCCGCGCTGTGCATCGGCGGCGGCGAGGCGACCGCGCTGGCGATCGAGATGGCGTAGCGCGCTGCCGGTACCGAGCCCATGCTGCTGACCCCCGAACAGACGCTGGTGCGCGAGACGATGCGCGCCTTCGCGCAGGAGCGGCTGCTGCCGAACGCGGCGCGCTGGGACCGTGAAGGACATTTTCCGCGCGCGGAACTCGTGGCGCTGGGCGAACTGGGCGCGCTCGGCATGGTGGTGCCCGAAGCCGACGGCGGCGCCGCGCTCGACTACGTGTCGCTGGCGGTGGCGCTCGAGGAGATCGCCGCCGGCGACGGCGCGACCTCGACGATCGTCAGCGTGCAGAACTCGGTGGTCTGCGGGCCCCTTGCTGCGTTCGGTTCGGCGGCGCAGAAGGCGCGCTATCTGGCCCCGCTCGCGCGCGGCGCGAAGCTCGGTTGCTTCTGCCTCACCGAGCCTGCGGTCGGCTCCGACGCGGGCGCGCTCACGACGCAGGCGGTGCGCCGGGGCGATCGCTACGTGCTGCGCGGGGTCAAGCAGTTCATCACCACCGGCAGGCATGCCGACGTCGCGATCGTCTTTGCGGTTACCGAGAAGGCCGCCGGCAAGCACGGCATCTCGGCGTTCGTGGTCGAGACCTCGACGCCGGGGTACGTGGTCGCGCACGTCGAGGACAAGCTCGGTCAGCGCGCCTCGGATACCGCGCAGATCCTCTTCGAGGATTGCGAGGTCCCGGTCGAGAATCTCCTGGGAGCCGAGGGCGGCGGCTATCGCATCGCGCTCGCCAACCTCGAGGCGGGACGGATCGGCATTGCGGCGCAGGCGGTGGGGATGGCGCGTGCGGCACTCGACGCGGCCCTCGCCTACGCGCGCGAACGCACGAGCTTCGGCAAGCGCATCGCCGAGCACCAGGCGGTCAATTTCAAGCTGGCCGACATGGCGGTGGAGATCGAGGCCGCGCGCCAGCTCGTCTGGCACGCTGCCGCGCTGCGCGACGCGGGTCTTCCCTGCCTCAAGGAGGCGTCGATGGCCAAGCTCTTCGCCTCGGAGATGGCCGAGCGGGTGTGCTCATCGGCGATCCAGATCCACGGCGGCTACGGCTACGTGAACGATTTCCCGGTCGAGCGCATCTATCGCGACGTGCGGGTGTGCCAGATCTACGAGGGGACGAGCGAGATCCAGCGCCTCGTCATCGGCCGCGCGCTGGTGGCGTGAGCCCCGATTGACATCGAAGGAGCGGAAGGACCCATGAGCGACCAGCCCCCCATCGACTTCTACTTCGATTTCTCGTCGCCGTACGGCTATCTCGGCGCGCAGATGATCGACGCGCTCGCCCGCCGGCACGGCCGCGGTGTCGACTGGCACCCGGTGTTGCTCGGCGTCGTGTTCCGGCAGACCGGCGCGCAGCCGCTGACGCAGGTTCCGGTGAAGGGTCCGTACGCGGTGCGCGACTTCGCGCGCAGCGCGCGCTTCCACGGTATCGCCTACCGGATGCCGTCCGTCTTTCCGATCGCGGGGCAGGTCCCGTCGCGGATGATGCTGTGGGCGAAGCGCCGCGATCCCGCCGACGGCGTGCGCATTGCGCAAGCGCTCTTTCGTGCCTTCTTCGTCGACGATCGCGACATCTCGCAGCCGGAGATCGCGGCGGCCGTGGTCGGCGCTGCCGGCTTCGATGCAGCTGCCGCGCGCGCCGCCGTCGACGATCCCGCGCTCAAGGATGCGCTGAAGGCTGAGGTCGATCGGGCGATCGCGGCTGGCGTATTCGGCTCGCCATTCTTCATCGTCGACGGCGAGCCGTTCTGGGGAGTGGATCGCTTCGCGCAGATGGAGCGCTGGCTCGCCAGCGGCGGATTCTGAGCGCGATCTGCGATCATCCGCAGGTTCTCCCAATCGACCGACCGACGACGCTCACCATGGCCAGCAGGAAAGCTGCAGGGGTCACCACGTATTCCACGCTGACGATCGCCCGCCGCCACGGCGTCGGCATCGTCACCCTGGAGCGCCCCGAACTGCACAACGCCTTCAACGAGACGGTGATCGCCGAGCTCACCGCGGCGTTTCGCGAGCTGGGCGACGACGCTGGCGTGCGCGCGGTGATCCTCGCCGGCAGCGGGCCCAGCTTTTGCGCTGGTGCCGATCTCAACTGGATGCGCAAGATGGCGGGCTACGGCACCGCCGAGAATCGTGCCGATGCCGCCGAACTCGCGGCGATGCTGCGTACGATCGACGCCTGCCCGAAGCCCACCGTCGCGCGCGTGCACGGCGCGGCGTTCGGTGGCGGCGTCGGCCTCGTCGCCTGCTGCGACATCGCGATCGCTGCCGCCGAGGCGACGTTCGCGCTGTCGGAGGCAAGGCTCGGACTCATTCCAGCGACCATCGCGCCGTACGTGATCGAGGCGATCGGGGCGCGCCAGGCGCGGCGCTATTTCCTGACTGCCGAGCGCTTCGCTGCCGCCGAGGCCTACCGCATCGGCCTCGTGCACGACATCGTCCCCATCGCGCAGCTCGACGACCGCGTCAACGAGATCCTGCGTCCGCTTCTTGCCGCCGGACCGGCGGCGCAGCACGAGTGCAAGGCGCTCATCCGGCGCGTGGCGGGGCAGCCGATCGACGCCGCGCTCATCGCCGATACCGTCGAGCGCATTACCCGCGTGCGTGCCTCGGCGGAGGGGCGGGAAGGGGTCGCTGCCTTCCTCGAGAAGCGGGCAGCGGCGTGGCTGCCGCCCGAACTCGACTCGCGGAAGCGATGAGCACCGCGACCCGCATGCAGGTGGATCGCTGCGCCGCGCAGCACCCGGCTGCCGGCGCGAGCCGCCGATCGTCATGAGCCCCGCGCTCGATCACTTCGATACGCTGCAACTCGTTGCGCTTGCCGCCGCCCTCGGCTGGGCGAGCGGGCTGCGTCTCTACGCGGTGCTCTTCATCGTGGGCGGCGCGGGGTACCTGGGCTGGGTCGAACTGCCCTCGGGGCTCGCGGTGCTCGCGCATCCGCTGGTACTGGCCGCATCCGGATTCATGTGCTTCGTCGAATTCTTCGCCGACAAGATTCCCGGTGTCGATTCTCTGTGGGACATCGTGCAGACGGTACTGCGCATCCCCGCCGGCGCGATCCTTGCGGCGAGCGTCTTCGGCGATTCGTCGTCGGCCACCATGCTCGCGGCGGCGATCGTCGGCGGCTCGCTGGCGGCGGGCAGCCATCTCGCGAAGTCAGGCAGCCGCGCGCTCATCAATACCTCGCCCGAACCGTTCTCCAATTGGGGCGCGTCGTTCGGCGAGGATCTCACCGTCGGCGCGCTGCTGTGGCTTGCCTTCGCGCACCCGCTCGTCGCGCTGGCCGTACTCGTGCTGCTCGTGCTCGTCACCCTGTGGATCGTCCCCCGCGTCTGGCGCCTCCTGCGCGGCATCGTCGAGCGCATCGTCGACTGGCTCGATGGCGGGCGCCGCCCTACGCAGCGATGAGCGCCGCCAACGAGCCGCCGTCGGTGCCGTCGCCGTGCCGCGACCTGTGCCGCATCGACGACGCCTCGGGGCTTTGCACCGGATGCCTGCGCACCCTCGACGAGATCGCGGTGTGGTCGCTCCTCGACGACGAGATGCGCCGCGACGTGCTGGCTGCGATTGCGGAGCGGCGCGCCGCTGGCGACGGGACGGACGAGCGATGACCGCCGCCGGGAGCGACGGCTGATGCAGTTCGTGGGCGACTTCCGCGTCGATCCCGCGCTCTGCGCGCGCCTCGTCGCCTTGCACCGCGCCTGCGATCGGCAGGGACTCGTGAAACCCGGCGCGATGTCGAAGGGCGACCGGGCGGTCGTCGACGCGCGCAAGAAGGACTCGTTCGACGTTTTCGTCGCGGCGATTCCCGCCGCGCTGCAGGACGAGTACGGGATCCCCGAGTACATGGCGGCACTCAAGGGTTGTCTCGACCAGTACACGGCACAGCATCCGCTGCTGCGCGAGGTCGGCACCTACCGGATGACCGAATCGCCGATTCTCCAGCACTATCGCCCGGGCGGCGGCTTCAAGCTCGAACACTTCGAGCGCAGCAGCCTCGCCACCACCACGCGCATGCTGGTGTGGATGACGTTCCTCAACGACGTCACCGACGGCGGCGGTACCCGCTTCACGTATCAGCAGCACACCTTCGACGCGGTGGGCGGGCGCACCCTCATCTGGCCGTCGGACTTCACGCACACGCACGCCGGCGTCGTCTCGCCGAGCCAGCACAAGTACATCATCACCGGCTGGCTCAATTTCGCCGAGTAGGCGCCGGACCGCTTGCGGCGACGGGTCCGACGCTTACAGCGAGTCGGCGATGCCGAGGTCCCGGCGGATCGCCTGCGCCGTGGCGAGCGCATCGTCGAAGGTCGCCCCGAGGCAGGTGACGTGCCCCATCTTGCGCGCGCGCCGCGGCTCGGCCTTCCCGTACAGGTGGAGCTTTGCCGCAGGGTGGCGCAGGACGGCGTCCCAGTCCGGCTCGCGCGGCGCGGCGGCGCCAGCGTTCGCGAACCAGACGTCGCCCAGGATATTCACCATCACCGCCGGCGTGTGCTGTCGCGTATCGCCGAACGGCAGTCCGGCGAGGACCCGCGCCTGCTGCTCGAACTGCGACGTGACGCAGGCGTCGATCGTGTAGTGACCGCTGTTGTGCGGGCGGGGCGCGATCTCGTTCACGAGCAACGCACCGTCGCGGGTGACGAACATTTCGACGCAGAGCACACCGCAGTACCCGAGGGCGGTCGCCACGCCCGTGGCAATCCCGCGGGCGGCGTTCGCCAGCGTCGCGCTCACCCGCGCCGGCGCGATCGAGACGTCGAGGATGCCGTCGCGGTGCCGGTTCTCGGCGGCAGGCCAGGTGGCGAGCGTACCGTGCTCGTCGCGAGCGACAACCACCGAGATCTCGCAGGCGAGCGTCACGCGTTGCTCGAGCACGCACGGGGCATGCCCCAGCGCCCGCCACGCCGCCCGCGCCTCGTCCGGGTTCGTGACGCCGGCCTGCCCTTTGCCGTCGTACCCCAGGCGCGCGCTCTTGACGATGCCCGGAAACAGATCGGCGGGCAGTGCGGCGCAGTCGCCATCGGTGCGCAGCACGGCAAACGGTGCGACGCCGAATCCGTGGCCGCGCAAGAAGGTCTTCTCGCTGATGCGATCCTGTGCGATGGCGACGCTTGCCGCTGCCGGCGCCACGCGCACGGTATTGGCGAGGAAATCGAGCGCAGCGGCCGGCACGTTCTCGAACTCGGTAGTGGCCGCTCGCGCCGCCGCGGCGAGTTCGGCCAGTCCCTTGGCGTCGAGGTAATCCGCCGCGATGTGCCGCTCTGCGACGCTCGCGGCGGGGCCGCCGGCGACGGGATCGAGGACCACCACCTTGTAGCCCAAGCCCTGCGCCGCGTGGCAGAACATGCGACCCAACTGACCGCCGCCCAGCAGGCCGAGCCACCCACCGGGTGCCACGATGGCCATCTACGCGGCCGGTGGTACCCGCATCGCGCGTGCCGTTGTCGTCTGCTTCAGGCGGAAGGCGGCAAGCTTGCGGGCCACGATGGGATCGGTGGCGGCGATCATCGCCACTGCGAACAGCGCTGCATTGGCCGCACCCGCCTCGCCAATCGCAAACGTGGCGACGGGAATCCCCTTGGGCATCTGCACGATCGACAGCAGCGAATCCTCGCCGCGCAGGTACTTCGACGGGACCGGGACGCCCAGCACCGGCACCGTCGTCTTCGCAGCGAGCATCCCCGGCAGGTGCGCAGCACCGCCCGCGCCGGCGATGATCGCGCGCAGGCCCCGGGGGCCGGCGTCTTCCGCATACTCGAACATGTCGTCGGGCATGCGGTGCGCCGACAGCACGCGCGGTTCGTTGGCGATGCCGAAGGCGTCGAGTTGGGCGACGGCGTGCTTCATGACTTCCCAGTCGCTGTCGCTGCCCATTACCACGCCGGCGAGGGGCGCCGCCTTGCGCTGTGCCATCGATCCTCCGCTTTCAATCATGCGCAACGGGGCGAGATCTTAGCACCGCGCTCCGCGCCGGCGTGCGGGAACGATCGACGCTCGACGTTGACCAATCCGCTCGCGGTCCATCCTTGAAATGCGGCCACCGGTCGTCCACAATCGACCCATGACCTCGAATCGCCAACATCTCGTGCGCATCGCGCACGACCGCTTGCTACCGACACGATCGTTGCGCCGGCCCCGGCTGTTGGGGGTTGCCGCGGCACTCGTGGCGCTGGTCGTCACCGCGCCGGTGCTCGGCCAGACCGACGGCGATTTCCTCGCTGCTCGCGCCGCCTACGAGAAGGGCGATCGCGCGAAGCTCTCGGCGGTCGCGGCGAAGCTCGATCGCCACGTGCTCGCGCCGTACGTCGCGTACTGGCAGTTCAAGCTCGGCCTCGACGATGCGTCGCCCGTTGCCGTGCGCAATTTCCTCGATCGCTATCCCGATACACCGCTCGCCGACCGCCTACGCGTCGACTGGCTGAAGTCGCTCGGCCGCCGTGGCCTGTGGGAGCGCTTCGCCGCCGATTACGGTACGCCTCCGGGCGACGACGTCGAACTCGCCTGCTTCACGGTGCTCTACAAGTGGCGACGCGACGGTGACGTCGCGCTGGCCGACGCGATTCCGCTCTGGGCGACCGGCGCCGCCACGCCCGAGGCCTGCGAGCCCGCGTTTGCCGCGCTCTTTGCCAACGGCACGCTGACCGCGGCCGATCGCCGCGCGCGGCTGCGCCTTGCGAGCGAGGCCAATAACGTGCGGCTCGCACAAGCGCTCGGGGGCAGCCTGCCGGCCGCCGACCGACTCAGCGATCGCGATTTTCGCGACGTCGCCAAGGATCCGCAGGCGGCACTCGCCAAGGGGAATTTCGCCTGGAAGAGCGCAAGCGGGCGTGAACTCGCGCTCTATGCATTGGAACGCGCGGCGCGCGCCGACCCAGTGGCAGCCCGCGCCGGTTGGGTGAAGTGGCGCGACCGGCTGCCCGAAGCCGACCGTCGCTACGGGAATGCGCGCCTTGCCTTTCACGCGGCGCGGCGGCTCGATCCTGCCGCCAACGACTATTTCCGCGAGGCCGGGGAGGTCAAGCTGTCGACGGAAGCGAATGCGTGGCGGGTCCGCGCCGCGCTGCGCGCGCAAGCCTGGGATGACGTGCGCGTGGCCATTGCCGCGATGCCGTCGGCGCAGCAGCAGGAGAGCGCATGGCGCTACTGGCGGGGGCGCGCGCTCCTCGCGGGCGGCGCCGACGACGACGGCCGTGCGCTTCTTGCCTCGCTGGCGGCCGAACCCAGCTTCTACGGGATCCTCGCGGCCGAGACGCTGGGCCAGCCCTTCACGGCGCCGTCGAGCCATCCGCTCGAGCCGTCGACCGCCGCCCTCGCGACCTTCGGCGAGCGGCCGGCGGTGCGACGCGTGGTCAAGCTCGCCGAACTCGACATGCGCGCGGAATCCGCGCGCGAGTGGTACTACGTGGTGCGCGGCCTGGCCGACGACGAACTGCTGCTCGCCGCCGAGTACGCGCGCCGCGTGGGACTCTACGATCGCGCGATCAACACCGCGGAACGCACCCAGGCGCGGCACGACTTCGCGTTGCGCTACCTCGCCCCTTATCGCGACGAGTTCGACGCCGCGGCGCGTGCCAATGCCGTCGACGTCGCGTTCCTGTACGGCATTGCCCGCCAGGAATCGCGGTTCAATGTCGACATCGTGTCGTCGGCCGGTGCCGTCGGGCTGATGCAGCTCATGCCGGCGACCGCGCGCTGGGTCGCCAAGCAGATGAATCAGGGCGACTACCGGCCGGCGCGCATCGGCGAAGCGCAGCTCAATACGCAGTTCGGCGCGTTCTATTTCAAGTACTGGCTCGACCGCCTCGACGGCATGCCGGCGCTTGCCGCGGCGGCCTACAACGCCGGTCCGGGCCGAGCGCAGGCCTGGCGCCCGGCGACACCGCTCGAAGGTGCCATCTGGGTGGAGACGATTCCCTTCAACGAGACGCGCGACTATGTGAAGAAGGTTCTCGCCAACGCGCAACTGTACGGCCATGCCTTCAGCGCCGTCGGCAAGCCGCTCACCGCGACGCTCGGGACGATCACGCCGCGCGGTGCCACCGTGGCGAGCGTGTCGTCGTCGACGGTGCAGTGACGTCCATGGCCGGCGATAGCGTCGTCGTCCTGGGTGGCAGCGGCTTCGTCGGCCGCCACGTCGTCGCGCGTCTTGCCGCCGCCGATCGCCGCGTCGTGGTGCCGACGCGGCGGCGCGAGAGCGCAAGGCATCTCATCCTGTTGCCCACCGTCGACGTGATCGAGGCCGACGCCCACGATCCCGCCGTGCTCGATCGGCTCCTGGACGGTGCTGGAGCGGTCGTCAATCTCGTCGGGATCCTCGATCCGGTCGGGCGCGACAGCTTCGAGCGCGTGCACGTCGAACTGGCGCGCAAGGTCGTCGCCGCCTGCGACCGGGCCGGCGTGTCGCGACTCATCCACATGAGCGCGCTCGGCGCCGCAGTGGACGCGCCTTCGCGCTACCAGCGCAGCAAGGCCGAGGGCGAGGCGCTGGTCACCGCCTCGAACCTCGCCTGGACCATCTTTCGCCCGTCGGTGATCTTCGGTCCGGGCGATCGCTTTCTCAATACCTTCGCCCGGCTGTCCGCGGCCCTGCCGATCATCGTGCTCGCCGGCGCTGGCGCCCGCTTCCAACCGATCCACGTCGGCGACGTCGCGCATTGCATCGCCCACGCCCTTGCCAGCGATCTCACGGTGGGTGCCCGCTACGACCTGTGCGGGCCGAAGGCCTACACGCTGCGCGAACTCGTGACCTACGCCGGCGAAGTGACCGGTGCGCCGCGGCCGGTGCTGGCGCTGGGGCCCGCGTTGTCGCGCGTGCAGGCGGCCCTGCTCGAGATCCTGCCCGGCAAGCTCATGAGTCGCGA
>JBDHRR010000213.1:0-2979 GCA_039807685.1 Burkholderiales bacterium | reverse complement strand
TCACCGACGTCACCGGCTTCGGCCTCCTGGGCCACCTCCATGAGATCTGTCGCGCGTCAGGGGTGGGAGCGGCAATCGACATCGCCCGCGTCCCGCTGCATCCGGGCGTGCGCGATCTCGTGCGCGCCGGCGTGCGTACCGGCGCCTCGGAGCGCAACTGGGCAAGCTACGGCAGCGAGGTCGATCTCGCTGCCGATCTCGGCGACATCGAACGGACGATTCTCACCGATCCGCAGACGTCCGGCGGACTTCTCGTGGCCTGCGCGCCGGAGGCGGCCGACGAGGTGCTCGCGACCTTCCGCGCCGAAGGCTTCGGCGCGGTCGCCGCGATCGGTGACTTCGCGGCGGGCGCACCGCGCGTACGCGTCGCGTAGCCGGCGCGACGAAGGCAGGGCAAGCGCGTGCCGGAAGGGCCGGAGATCCATCGCGCCGCCGACCGGCTCGCGCGCGTGCTCGATGGCCGCGCACTGGTCCACGCGGAGTACCGCTTCGACGGGCTCGCGCGCCGCGGCCAGACGCTCACGGGCAAGCGAGTGCGCCGCGTCTATGCGCGCGGCAAAGCGCTCCTCATCGACTTCGAGGGTGGACTCACCCACTACAGTCACAACCAGCTCTATGGGCGGTGGATCGTGACGGAGGGACGCGGCGTGCCAGACGGTGCGCGCACGGTGCGCGTGGTGCTCGCCACCGCCACGCACACTGCAACACTCTATTCGGCCACCGACGTCGCGCTGCTGCCCACGCGTGCCGTTGCGCGCCATCCCTTTCTCGCGAAGCTCGGACCCGATGCGCTCGATGCGCGGACGACGGTGGCGGCCGTGCGCGCGCGCTTGATCGACGCTCGCTTCGCGCGCCACCGGTTGGGGAGCCTGCTGCTCGACCAGGCCTTCGTCGCGGGTCTGGGCAACTATCTGCGCAGCGACATCCTGTTCGCGTCGCGTCTGACGGCGGACCTGCGGCCATGCGACCTCACCGCCGCCCAACGAACGGCGCTCGCCGGCAACGTGCTCGCCTTGGCGCGACGCAGCTATCGTTCCGGGGGCAGCACGCACCCGTTGCGCGAGGCGGCGCGCGCCTCGCGTGCCGGCACATTCACCGGCAACGACCGCTTCCTCGTCTACGGCCGCGCGAACGCGCCGTGCTGGGCCTGCGGAACACCCATCGTGCGCCACGAGTATGGCGGCCGCGCCATCTACGAGTGCCCGACGTGCCAGCGCCCTTGACGTCCGCGGGACCCGCTGCAGTATTGGCCGAAGCCACCGCGGCCGGCGCCTTCGGGCTCTATGCCGCGTCCGACTTCCGGCTCGCCACCGGCGCGACCTGCGGCGACGCGCCGACGTTGCGTCAGGCGCGCTGGTACTTCCGCGATGAATCGATCGCGGTGGCGCGCGCCGGCATTCCGGTGGCGGGCTATACGCCGGGCGTGCCGACCTTCGAGGATCTGCGCCAGTGGGCCGTCACACGCCCGGCTGCGGCGCCGATCGATCGCCCCCCGCTCGTCTGGACGGCGGCGCCGCTCGTGGCGCGCGGCGCGCGTCTCGCGGCGGATGGATCGTCGCTCGCCGTGCAAGGCGTCACGCTGCCGGTGCGACCGGTGGCGAAGATACCGCTCAACAGGTCGTACTACGACGCATCATCCATCGCCTGGCTCGCACCGCGCGGCCTGACCGTGCGCGGCAGCGCCGCACAGGGCGTCTTCACGATGCGCACGGTGTGGCCCGAGGACTTCGTGCTGGGACCTTCGGCGCCGCCGCCACGCGCGACGCCCGCGGCCGCTTCACCCGCGCTCGCGCTGCGTGCGCTGCTGCGCGAAGCGCCGCACGGTGGTGCCGACGCGCCCTACGCCGCGCACACGCTCTGGCGGCGCGCCGGCGCCGGTGACGATTGGCGCGACCGGCCGGTGCTTGCGCTCATGGTCAACGGCGCGCAGGGCGACGACGACGAGGCGCACGCCGGACACTTCGCGCTGGTGACCGGGCGCATCGCCGCCGATGGGCAGATCGGCGACTGGCTCGTCAACAATTTCTACTCGCTCGACATCGAGAGCGAGAAGGGCATCATCGCCGCGCCGGTGACACTCGACGATTATCTGGGCGACCTCAACGCCGGACAGAACTGGTATCGGCCCACGGCCATGATCATCGCCGTGCTGCGCGACGAGCGCGCCGCGGCGCTCGTGCAGTCGGCGCTCAATCGCGTCTACAACCAGTTCTACCGGCACCAGCTCGTCTACTACCACCCGACCACGAACTGCACGAGCATCAGCGTCGACACGCTGCGCGCGCTGGGCTGGCCGGTCCACCCACGCGGGCCCACCGGCAGGTTCCTCGCCTGGCTCGCGTTCCCCTATCTCGTGCTGCGCGAGCGCTCGCTGTCGAAGGCGATGCTCACTTTCGATTACCTGACCACCGACCAGACCCGACTGCTGCCCGCCGCGGCGCTCGAGGAAGCGTTCGGTGGGCTGCTTGCGCTCGCCCGCGGCGAGGTGCCTCCGGGTGCCGGGGCACTCGCGCGCGACCTGCGCGACGATCTCGACGCGCTCGCCTTCGTGCGCATCCCGCAGTTCCCGTCGAGCCGCGCGCTCGGAGATGCGCCGGTCGTCAGCATGGCCGAGTATCGTGCGCGGCTGCCGCGCGATCCCACGCGCATGCGGATCGTGCCCGTTCCTCCGCGACCGTTTCCGGACGAACTGCGCGATGACGATCTGCTCACGCCACCGAGGCATCGCTCCGATTGCGCACTCGTCGTGTGGGGCATCGTCAGCATCATCGGAATCCCGTTCCTGCTCTGGCGGGCGTGGCGGCGGTGGCGAGGCCGCCGCCTGCGGATGGCGCCCTGGTAAGTGCGCGGGCCGTCACCCGACGCGCTACCATGTCGGTTCCCCTCGACTCCCGGGCGAACCTGCATCATGAAAAAGCACAACCTCATCGACGGCGCGTGGGTGGCGGGCGCCAGCGCCACCCCGAACGTCAATCCCTC
>JBDHRR010000084.1:0-15441 GCA_039807685.1 Burkholderiales bacterium | reverse complement strand
GACGACGTCGCGGGCGGCGACGGCCACCTCGACCACGCCGTCGCGCTGGCGCGGCGAGACCGCGAGATGGCGCGCCGGGGCCGGACCGGCGAGCCGATCCTCGAGGGCAAAGGCGGCGGCTGCGGGGAGGCGATCGGCTGGCATCGGCGGCAGCACCACGGGCACGAGGCGCACCGCGGATGCCGCCAGCACGGCTTCGCGCCGGGTGGCGGCGGGCCAGCTCGCGGCCGGACCCGAGCCCGACCGCACGAGGCGTTGCTGGTCGTCGTAGAGCGCCCACGCGGTCGCGGTCGCCGCATCGGGTGCTACGGCGAGAAGGACGCGCAGGATCGACATCGGGTGGTGTTTCGTCGGGACGGGTGCAGTGTAGTCGATGCTTGCCGGCGACACCCGGCGGCACTCATTCGAGCGTTTGCCAGACGACACCCGGCAGGCCGCGGCCGTCGCGCTTGACGAGAGCGCGCACCTGCGCGAGGGCGACGCCCTGGCGCGATTCGACGGTGACGAGGAAGTAGCTGCTGGCAAATGCGAAAGCTGCGCCCGGCGGCAGCGTGACGCCAGGCGGCAGGCGCTCGCGCAGATCGGCGAGCGTCGTGAATGGCCGCCGCGCGCGTTCGGCGAGGAAGGCGGCGAGCTTCTCGCCGGCGAGGCCGGGGATGGCGGCGCCGAGGACCTCGGCACCCGCGGTGTTGACGTTGAGCGTGGAGCCGGGGGGCAGTGCAACGACGACGGGAGCAAGTGCCGCCCACGCTGCCGGGGCGATGTCGCCCACTGCCGTCAACTCGGCAGCGCGCACCAGCGCGAATGGCGCTGGCGCCGCCGGCGATCCGGGCGACGCACGACCGGCACCAGTCGCGACCGACGGATCGCGGTCGATCCACGCGGCGAGCGCAGCGAGCGCCCTGGGATCGACGCCGCGGGTGGTGAAAAGACGCGCGAGTCGGGCGCGCTCGGCGTCGCCGACGGTGCCGGGCAGGGCCGCATTGTTGAGATTGACGCGCCCCTGCGCGTCCTCGATGCGGCCGGCGATCGTCCCGTTGGCAATCGGGGTCGCCGGCAATGGAAACGCCCAGATCTCGCCCAGATGGTCGATCGGACCCGCGCGTGCGTCGTCTTGCAGGATGCGCCGCGCCCACTGCACGCCGGCGAGCGCCAGCGACTGCGCCTGCACCTGATCGCGGCGGTTGGAAACATCGGCGAGCCAGCGCTGCTGGTCACCGGCCAGCGCGACGGCGACGGTCGCGGCAAGCGCGGCGACCAGCATCGCCACGATGATCGCGGCGCCACGTGCGCGTCTCATCGCAGCGCGAACGTGCGCTCGATGCGCACGCCGTCGGCGAGGGTGAGCGTCAGCCGCACGGCGCGCGGCAGGTCGTCCTCGCCGAGGAGCGGCCAGCGCTCGCGCCACGTGCCGTCGCGGGCGAGGTAGTCGAGCGTGAAGGCGGCGACGCCACCCAACAGCGGATACACGCGCGGCGCGAGCGCGCCGTCGTGATCGAGTGCCGGCCAGTACGCGAGTTCGAGGACGTCGTCGCGCAGGCGGTAGCCCACCCGCTGCCCGGCGGGATTGGGTTCGATCGCGAATTCGGGGCCGGCGCGGGTGAAAACGAGCGCGCTCGCATCCCCGCGGCGCGTCCCCAGCCACGCCGGCTCGCGCTGCGCTCCGGCACGGATCGATCGCGGCACCGCCTGCCGGAAATCGGCCTCGAGGCGCGTGAAGAGCGCCTCGAGCGTGCGCCAGCGCTGGGCTTCCGCCGACAACTGCGCTTCGCCGGTGGTGAGCGCCGCGGTGGCGCGGTAGGCGACGAGCGCGATGACGCCGAAGATCGCCAGGGCGACGAGCGCTTCGACGAGCGTGAAGCCGCGGCTGCGCTGGCCGGCCGCGGATGCGCGTCGCCGATGGAGGACGCTCACGGTGCGCCTTCCGGATTGCCGAGAAAGCCCGTCAGTGTAGCCAGCGCGTAGTCGGGTGCGCCCGGCTCGGCAACCGTGATGTCGATGCGCCGGAACTGCGGATTCGGGGTGGCGCTGACGACCGCGCGCCAGACGAAGTCGGCATTGGCCTGCGTGGCCTGCCCGGTGTACCGACCCACCCCCGGCCACGGCAGCGCGATCTGCGCCGCCGCGAGGCGATCCTGCGCCACCCACAAGGCGAGGGTACGGGCCTTGAGCGCGCTCGCGCTGTCGGTGGCCTGGGCGAGCGCGCGCATGCCGGCGGTGAGCGCGATGGCGAGGATCGCCAGCGCAACGAGGATTTCGACCAGCGTGAAGGCGCGCTGCCGCGTCACGGCGCCGCCGTGGTCAGCGTGACGCGATTGAGCGGATCCATGGCGAGCCGTAGCGTGACGTCGCGGGCGGCGAACTCGAAGGTGAAGGGCTCGTTGCGGCCGGTTGCGCGCAGTGGCACGACGAGCGCCGCATCGACGTCGCGCCCGGCGTAGGCGGCGACGTGCACGCGCATCCCGGCGGGGACGGCGTGCGGCGCGAGGACGTCGTCGTCGAGAAGCGGCTGCCAGGTGCCGCTGTCGGGGTCGCGCCGCCAGAAGCGCCACGCGGCGTCGGTGGCTGACACGCCGAGCGTCTCGGCACGCACCTGCGCGCGCGCGGCGGCGTGCTCGATCGCTCCACCGAAGCGGCGCGCCTCGCGCTGTGCGGCATCGCGGTCGCTTCCCGAGTACGCGAGCGCCACGGCGGTAGCGGCGATCGCCAGGATGGCGATCACCACGAGCACTTCGACCAGCGTGAAGCCGTCGCGCCGGCAGCGCGTCAAAGATCCCATGAGCCGATGTCGGCGTCGACGCCGGTACCGCCCGGCTGGCCGTCGGCACCCAGGCTCATCACCTCGACTTCGCCGCGCACGCCCGGATTGAGGTAGGCGTACGGACGACCCCAGGGATCCTTCGGCAGTTTCTCGAGGTAGCCACCGCTCTTCCAGTTGGGCGGAACGGGCGGCACCTCGGGCTTGCTCACCAGCGCCGCCAAGCCCTGCTCCGCGGTCGGGTAGCGCTGGTTGTCGAGGCGATAGAGCTTGAGCGCCTGCATGATCGCCGCGATGTCGCTCTTTGCCACGGTGACGCGCGCCTCGTCGGGGCGCTGGATGACGTTCGGCACGATGAGGGCCGCCAGCACGCCGAGGATCACGATGACGACGAGGATCTCGATCAGCGTGAAACCACGCGGGGCACGACCCGGCCGGATGCGACGAGGAACGCTCATGCGCCGATTATAATGGTCACCGTTGCGCGCTCCTCGCCGGTCTCCCGCCGATGCCCTCGGTGCTCCCGTCGCCATCGCCCCGCTTTCGTCCATGGTCAAGCGTCTCGTAGGCTTCCTGCTGGTGCTCGCGCTCGTCGCGGCGGCCGGGGCGGGATGGTATGCATGGCACCTGTACACGCAGCCGCTCGCCATTCCCGGCGCCAGCTTCGCCTACGACGTGCGACAGGGCGCAACGCTCGCCGCCGTCGCCCGCGACCTGGGCGCGGCCGGCGTGCTTCCGCAGCCGCTCGCGCTCGTCGCGCTCGCGCGCTTCCGTGGCGTCGATCGGGCGATCAAGGCGGGCAGCTACGAGATCGAAGCCGGCGCCACGCTGCCGCGGCTGCTCGCCAAGCTCACGCAGGGCGACGTCACGCAGACCTCGGTGGTGATCATCGAAGGCTCGACGTTCGCCGACCTGAAGCAGGTGCTGCGTGCGAATGCCGCGGTGAAGAACACGCTCCTCGAACTGTCCGACGGCGAGATCATGGCGCGGCTCGGTGCACCGGGGCTCGCTCCCGAAGGACGATTCTTCCCGGACACCTATTTCTTTGCTGCAGGGTCGACCGACGCCGCGATCCTCGCGCGCGCGAAGCGCGCGCTCGACCGGCGGCTCGTCGCGGGGTGGGAGCAGCGCGCGACCGGATTGCCGTTCAAGACGCCCGAGGAGGCGCTCATCGTCGCCTCGATCGTCGAGAAGGAGACCGGCAAGGCGGCCGATCGTCCGCTCATCGCCTCGGTGTTCGTCAATCGCTTGCGCAAGGGCATGCGGCTGCAATCGGACCCGACGACCATCTACGGCATGGGCGCACGCTTCGACGGCGACCTGCGGCGGCGCGATCTCGACAGCGACACGCCGTTCAACACCTACACGCGCGACGGCCTTCCGCCGACGCCGATCGCGCTGGTATCACAGGCGGCGCTCGATGCGACGCTCAATCCACCGGTGACCGACTTCCTGTACTTCGTCGCGCGCGGCGACGGCAGCTCGCAGTTCTCGGTGACGCTGCCCGAGCACAATCGGGCGGTATCGCGGTTCCAGCGGGGTGGCAAGTGATCGCACCCGCAGCGTCTGCGACGCCGCATCGGCGGACGATGGCGTCGCGTGGCCGGCTCGTCACGCTCGAAGGGATCGACGGCGCGGGCAAGAGCACGCATGCGGGCTGGCTCGCCGACGAGCTGACCCGGCGCGGCCGGCAGGTCGTGGCCACCCGCGAGCCGGGTGGCACGCCGCTGGGCGAGAAGCTGCGCGAGCTCCTCCTGCACGAGCCGATGGCGCACGAGACCGAGACGCTGCTCATGTTCGCCGCCCGCCGCGAGCACGTCGAGCGGGTGATCGCGCCGGCGCTTGCGCGCGGCGACATCGTGGTCTGCGATCGCTTCACCGACGCCACCTACGCCTACCAGGGCGGTGGCCATGGCGTGCCGCTGGCAGCGATCGCCGCCCTCGAGACCTTCGTGCTGCACGGACTCGAGCCCGACCTCACGCTGTTCTTCGACGTGCCGCTCGCGGTATCGCACGAGCGGCTGGCGCGCGCCGTTGCGGCGGGGCGCGTCCTCGATCGGTTCGAGGCCGAGCAGGCGTCGTTCTTCGCCCGGGTGCGCGATGCGTATCGTGCCCGCGCCGCCGCGCATCCGCTGCGCTTCCGGGTGATCGACTCGACGCAGCCGATCGAAGCGGTGCGCGGTGCCCTGGCGCGCATCGTCGACGAGATCGCGAGCTGATGGCCGACGACGCTCCGGCCGCGACGGCGGCGCCCGATGTCGGAGCGTGGCAGACGGCGACCGCACTGGATTCGCTCGCCCGCCGTAGCGACGCCTGGCCGGCGCTCGCGCCGTGGCAGGTGGCCGTGGCGACCCGCGCGCTGCGCGCCGGGCGCGCCGCCTGGCCGCAGGCGCTGCTCCTGACCGGCGCCACCGGGATCGGCAAGCTCGTGCTCGCCGTGAACTTCGCCCGTGCGCTGCTGTGCGAAGCGCCGCAGCCGGACGGGCTCGCCTGTGGTATCTGCGCGAGTTGCCGCTACGTCGCTGCGGGTCAGCATCCCGATCTGCGACTCGTGGAACCCTTCGACCTCGACGACGACGACGTCACCCTGAAGGCGGTGGAGCAGATCCCCGTCAAGCACGTGCGGGCGCTCATCGACTGGACGAACCTCACGAGCCATCGCGGCGGCGCCAAGGTCGCGATCATCACGCCTGCGGACCGGCTCAATGCAGCGGCGGCCAATGCGCTGTTGAAGACGCTCGAAGAGCCACCGGCGGGCACGCACCTCGTCCTCGTCACGGCGCGAGCGGGGCGGTTGTTGCCGACGGTGCGCAGTCGCTGCCAGGGGCTGGTCGCGCCGGCGCCGGCGACCGCGGAGGCCAGCAACTGGCTGGCGGCGCACGGGGTCGCCGAGCCCGCGCTCCTGCTCGCGCAGGCGGGTGGCGCACCGTTCGCGGCGCTCGCGCTGCGCGACGTGCAAGATGAGCGCGCCGCCTGGCTCGCCGCGCTCGCCAAGCCGCGCAGCCTGTCGGCGGTCGCGCTTGCGGCGCGTCTCGATGCGGCAGAGAAGACGGAGCGCAAGGCGCTCCTCGCCAGCGTCCTCGACTGGCTCCTGGCCTGGGTCGCCGACCTCGCCCGAGTGGCCGCCGGCGGGACGCCGCTGCGCCATCCCGACCACGCGGCGGCGCTGCAGGCGCTCGCGGGCACGGTGGCGCCGGTGGCGCTCTTTCGCTATCATCGCAGCCTCCTCGCGCAGCGTGCGCTCGTCGCCCACCCGCTGACGCCGCGCCTCGTCGCCGAGACGATCCTCATCCGGTATCGCGAACTCTTTGCCTGAGCATGGTCGATCGCAAGCCTCCTGTCGCACCAGCCCCCGTCGCCGCGCGCCCGGGCGTGCTCTCGCTCAACATCCGCGAGAAGGCCGCGCTGTACGCGGCGTACATGCCGTTCCTCAAGGGCGGCGGCATCTTCATTCCGACCTCGCGCGCGTACGCACTCGGCGAAGAAGTGTTCATGCTGCTCTCGCTCATGGACGATCCCAATCGCCTCGCGGTGCAGGGCAAGGTCGTGTGGCTGACGCCGGAGGGCGTGCAGGGGAATCGCACGCAGGGCATCGGGGTCCAGTTCACGCAGGACGAGACGGGCGCCGCTGCCCGGGCGACGATCGAGAAGCTCCTGGGCGAGAGCCTCGCGTCGACGCGGCCCACGCACACGATGTAGGTCTTCGCGGTTGGGGGCTGGCGGGCGCGTGCCCGCGGTCGCACCTTCGCGGTCCGCTGCCGGCCGATCACCGTTTCCCGACATGTACGTCGACTCTCACTGTCACCTCGATTTTCCCGACCTGCTCGCCGATCTTCCGCAGGTCCTTGCGGGCATGCGCGAGCATGCGGTGACGCACGCGCTGTGCATCGCGGTCGACGCCGCCGGGTGGTCGCAGGTCCACGCGCTGGCTGTCGCGCACCCGCAGCTCTTCGCGAGCGCGGGCGTGCACCCCGACTACCGCGACGTGGTCGAGCCCACGGTCGGCCAACTCGTCGCGCAGGCGACCAAGCCCAAGGTGGTGGCGATCGGCGAAACCGGGCTCGACTACTACCGGGCCGAGGGCGACCTCGACTGGCAGCGTGAGCGCTTTCGCCGGCACATCCGCGCCGCGCGCGAGTGCGGCCGGCCGCTGGTGATCCATACCCGTTCGGCGGCGGCCGACACGCTCGCGATCATGCGCGAGGAGCGCGCCGGCGACGTGGGTGGCGTGATGCACTGCTTCACCGAGACCTGGGACGTCGCGCAGGCCGCGCTCGACCTCGGCTTCCACATCTCGTTTTCGGGAATCGTCACCTTCAAGAATGCGGTAGCGCTGAAGGACGTCGCGCGCCGCGTGCCGCTCGAGCGCATGCTGATCGAGACCGACAGCCCGTACCTTGCGCCGGTGCCGTTTCGCGGCAAGCGCAACGAGCCGCAGTTCGTGCGCTTCGTCGCGCAGGAGATCGCGCGCCTGCGCGAAGCCTCGGCGGAGGCGATCGGTACGGCCACCTCCGCCAATTTCTTCCGCCTCTTCGACATCGACAGGACCGCCCATGCCGCTGCGTGATACCGCCCGCCTTATCGCCTTCGCCGCCTTCCTCACCGGACCGTCGCTGGCGCACGCCGATGCCGCCGGCGATTTCATCATCGCCGTCGAGAACGACCGCGTGGCGCAGGTGCGCGACTTCCTCGCCAAAGGGGGCGATCCCAATGCCGTCGGCACCGAGGGCGAGCCCGCGCTCGTGCTTGCCGCGCGCAATGGCTATCCGGCGACCGTCGACGCGCTCATCGCGGCCAAGGCGAAGGTCGATGCGCGCACGCCGTCCGGCGACACCGCGATCATGGCGGCGGCGATTGCCGGTCATCTCGATATCGTGAAGAAACTGCGCGCCGCGGGCGCTGCCATCGACGGGCCGGGGTGGACGCCGCTCATCTACGCCGCCACCGGCGGACGCAACGACGTCATCGAGTATCTCCTCGGGCAAGGAGCGCAGATCAACGCGGTCTCGCCGAACGGGACTTCGGCGTTGATGATGGCGGTGCGCGAGGGCAAGGGGCCGACCGTGACGCTCCTCATCGCGCGCGGTGCCGACGTCAATCACCGCAACGAGAACGGCGCTACCGCGCTCGCCTGGGCCGAGCGCGGCAACGAGAAGGCGATGGCGGCCGAACTGCGCAAGGCGGGCGCGAAGTCGTAGGGTGAGACATCGCGACCGCGCATCGCGCGTGGTCGCGCACCACCGGCGGGCGGGAACTACGGCGTTGCGTCGGCCGGATCGGGGAGGGACGGCGCAGCCGGGTCGCTGCGCGCGACGTCGCGGATGGCGGTGGCGGCGCCCGCTCCGGCGTTCGGCGGGGCGCTCGCCATCGGCGCCGCCTGCGCCGACGCGACGAGTTCCGGCGCCAGGGAGGGCAGCGCCTGCACCAGCCGCCGCGCGCCGTCGAAGCGCTTGCGCCAGTACGACGTGCTCAGCGTCGCGATCTCGACGTCGCCGCCGCGCGATGGCGCGTGGATGAAGCGGTCGTCGCCCAGATAGATGCCGACGTGCGAGTTCGGGAAGCGCCGCGTATTGAAGAACACGAGGTCGCCGGGGACGAGGTCGGCGATGCGCACCTTGTCACCGACGCCACTCAACTCGCGCGACGTGCGCGGCAGCGTCACCCCGGTCACTTCCTGGAACACGTAGCGCACGAGCCCGCTGCAATCGAGTCCGCTCGCCGGCGTATTGCCGCCGAACTTGTACTTCACGCCGATGAGCGAGAGCGCATAGACCGCGACGTCCTGCGCGCCGCTCAGGACCTTGCCGGCCGCCTCGCTGGCGGCGACGCCAAAGCCGCGGGGCTCCGCGGCGTGCGCGGCTCCCGCTGCGCCCAACGCGAAGGCGACGACGCCGGTCGCAATGGCGGCACGCAAACGGCGCGCGCGCAGCTTCGTGCGCAGGCAAGGCGGGTCGATGGTCGACGGCATCGCGGCATTGTCGCGGAAAGTCCCTGCTCCCGACAAGGCTTGACATGGCGCAGAAGTCCAGAACGCGATTCACTCCACCTGGGTGCGACCCTGGCGCTTCGGGCGGCGCGTGGCCGGCAGCGGATGGGCCGCGGCACGCGCGCGACGCACGGCCTTCGCATCGGCGATGAGCGGTCGCGTGAGTTCGATGCGATCACCGTCGGCAACCGGGATCTCGGGAGCTGCGCGTTGCCCGTGGATCGCGTAGGCGATCGTCGGCGGCAAGGCGAGTCGCGCCACGACACCACTCGCGGCGACCGCCTGCGCCACGGTCGTGCCGGCGGGCACCACGAGCGATTCGATCACCTCCACGCCCGGGGCCGCATAGATCACGGTGACGGCGAAGCGATCCATCCGCGGCCGGCGTCAGCGCCCGGACTTGCCGTGCAGTCCCTCGGCACGCTGTACGAAGGCGTCGATGAAGGTGCGCGCGATGCGATCGAACACCGGGCCGATCGCGGTCTCGAGGAGCGAGGTGCCGAAGGCATACGCCAGCACCAGTTCGACCTTGCAGGCATCGTCGGCGAGGGCCTTGAACTTCCACTCGCCGGTGAGGCTGCGAAACGGGCCTTCCTTCAAGCTGATGCGGATCGACTGCGGTGCGGTGTTGACGTTGTCGGTCGTGAAGTGCGTCCTGACGCCGCGATAATCGATGTGCAGGCGCGCGATCTTGCCGTTCGGGCGCAGCTCGAGGACCTCGGCACCGGAACACCACGGCAGGAAGCGCGGATAGCCATCGACATCGTCGACCAGCGTGTACATCTCGGTCGCGCTGTACGGCACCAGTACGGATCGCTCGACGCGTTGCACGCGGTTGGGCCCTGCGGGGGATTGCTAGAATGACCGACGGTCGCGTGGGCGCCGGCGCTCCGGGCGCAGCACCCGGGTATTACCGGCTGCGAGCGGCAGGGGCTGCGCGGCGGAAGAGGAAAGGCGCAAGGGCGTCGGCATGACCATCGTCGATAACAAGAAAGCGTTTCACGATTATTTTATCGAGGAACGCATCGAGGCGGGCCTTGTTCTCGAAGGTTGGGAGGTCAAGGCGATCCGTGCCGGACGTGCGCACCTGAAGGAAGCGTACGTGGTCGTGCGCCACGGCGAGATCATCCTCATCGGCGCGCACATCACGCCACTCGCGCAGGCATCGACGCACGTGCAGGCGGATCCGACGCGCACGCGGAAGCTCCTCCTGCATCGTGCCGAGATCAATCGCCTCATTGGCAAGGTCGAGCGCGCCGGCTACACGCTGATGCCGCTGAACCTCCACTACAAGGCGGGGCGGATCAAGCTCGAGGTCGGCCTCGCCAAGGGCAAGAAGCAGCACGACAAGCGGCAGGCGATCAAGGAGCGCGAGTGGAACCGCGAGCAGCAGCGCCTCGTGCGCAACCGCGCCGGCAGCGCGCGCAGCCGGGAGACGACGTGATCGACGACCTGCCGCGCAATCGCGCGAACTTCGTGCCGCTCACCCCGGTGTCGTTCCTGGAGCGGGCGGCGCTCGTCTATCCCGGGAAGGTCGCGGTTCGTCACGGGCGCCTCGCCTACACGTACCGCGAATTCGAGGCGCGCGCCCGGCGCCTCGCCTCGGCACTCGCGCAGCGCGGGATTGCGCGGGGTGACACCGTGGCGGTGCTGGCGCCCAACGTGCCGGCGCTCCTCGAGGCGCACTACGCGGTGCCCGCGCTCGGCGCCGTGCTCAATCCGCTCAACGTGCGCCTCGACGCCGCCAGCATCGCGTTTTGCCTCGAGCACGGCGGCGCGCGCGTGCTCCTCACCGATGCCGAGTTCGCGCCGGTGGTGAAAGCGGCGCTCGCGCGGCTGCCTGTGCCGCCGCTCGTCATCGACATCGACGACAGCGAAGGGCCGGCGGGCGAGCGACTGGGGGCGCTGCGCTACGAGGACCTCCTTGCCGAAGGCGATCCCGCCTTCGCCTGGCCGGGCCCGGTCGACGAGTGGGATGCGCTCGCACTCCTCTACACCTCGGGCACCACCGGCGACCCCAAGGGTGTCGTCTATCACCACCGCGGCGCCTTCCTGAACGCGCTCGGCAACGCGCTCGCCATGCGCATGGGGCCCGAGAGCGTCTACCTGTGGACGCTGCCGATGTTCCATTGCTGCGGCTGGACGTTCACCTGGGCAGTGACCGCCGTCGCGGCGACGCACCTGTGCCTGCGCCGTGTCGAGCCGGCGCCCGTCTTTCGCGCGATCGTCGATCACCGCGTCACGCACCTGTGCGGCGCGCCGATCGTGCTCACGCTCCTCATCCACGCGCCGGCTGCGGCGAAGCTGCGCTTCGACCACGTGGTCGACGTCGCCACCGGCGGCGCCGCGCCGCCGTCGACCGTCATCGCCGCGATGGAGGCGCTCGGATTTCGCGTGACACACCTCTACGGACTCACCGAGTCGTACGGGCCGGCGACCGTCTGTGCTTTCCAGGAATCGTGGCAGGACCTCGATCTCGTGGCACGGGCTCGCGAGATGGCGCGGCAGGGCGTGCCGATCGCCACCCTCGCCGCGGTGCAGGTCGGCGATCCCGACACCGCCGAACCGGTCCCCCGCGACGGCACGACGCTGGGTGAAGTGATGCTGCGCGCCAATACGATCATGAAGGGCTACCTGCGCAACGACGCGGCCACCGCCAGGGCGTTCGCGCACGGCTGGTACCACTCGGGCGACCTCGCCGTGTGGCATCCGGACAACTACATCGAGATCAAGGATCGCAGCAAGGACATCATCATCACCGGTGGCGAGAACGTGAGCTCGCTGGAAGTCGAGGAATGCCTGTATCGTCATCCGGCGGTGATGGAGGCCGCGGTCGTCGCGCGTCCGGATGCGAAGTGGGGCGAAACGCCGTGCGCCTTCGTCACTTTGAAGCCGGAGGCGAGCGGCGTGACCGCGCAGGCGATCATCGACCACTGCCGCGCGAACCTCGCGCATTTCAAGGCGCCGAAGACGGTGGTATTCGGACCGCTGCCGAAGACCGCTACCGGCAAGATCCAGAAATTCGCCCTGCGCGAGACCGCGCGGGGGCTCGACGCGGATCGGTGAGCGAGTCATGGTGGAGGAAGCTGCAATGACGACAAGCGTATTTCGCGCCGACGTGCTCGCCGGGCGTGTCGCCTTTGTCACGGGCGCCTCGAGCGGTCTCGGCCGCCATTTCGCGGGTGTCCTCGCGGCGCACGGCGCCGAGGTGGTGATCTCGGCCCGTACCGGGAGCGAACTCGTCCCGGTCGTCGAGGAGATCGCTGCGGCCGGTGGCCGCGCGCATGCGGTGACGCTCGACGTCCGTGATCCGGCGAGCGTCGAGAGTGGAGTGCGTACGGCCGTGGCTGCTGCCGGGCGGCTCGACATCCTCGTCAACAATGCGGGGGTGACGGTCACCCGGCCGGCGCTCGCGATGAGCGAAGACGAGTGGCGGCGGGTGGTCGACACCAACCTCGACGGCGCCTTTCGCGTGGCGCGCGCCGTCGCGCGCACGATGGTCGAGGCGAAGAGCGGTGGCGTGATCGTCAACATCGCTTCGGTGCTCGCCCTGCGCGTCGGCAAGCTGGTAGCCAGCTACGTCGCCGCCAAAGCGGGCTTCCTGCGCCTGTCCGAGGCGCTGGCGCTCGAATGGGCGATGCACGGCATCCGCGTCAATGCAATTGCCCCCGGTTATGTCGTCACCAACCTCAATCGCGGCTTCCTCACCTCACCCGCGGGCGAGACGATGATCAAGCGCATTCCGCTGCGCCGTTTCGGCGAGCCCGCCGACCTCGATGGCGCGCTGCTGCTCCTCGCCTCGGACGCCGGTCGCTACATGACCGGCAGCACCATCACCGTCGACGGCGGACACACCCTTGCCTGGCTTTGACAGGAGACGATTGCCATGGATTTCTCGCTGCCCCCCGAGATCGAAGCCCTGCGCGTGCAGGTCGCGCAGTTCGTGCGCGAGCGCATCATTCCGCTCGAAGCCGACCCGGCGAACTACGACGAGCACGAGAACATCGCGCCTGCCGTGCTCGCGCGCATGCAGGCGGAGGCCAAGGCGGCGGGCCTGTGGGCGCCGCAGATTCCCCGCGAACTGGGCGGCATGGGCCTTTCGGTCGTCGGCCGCGCCGCGCTGTACGAGGAGATGAACGCGTCGATCTTCGGGCCGGCGTGCTTCAACGCCGCCGCACCCGACGACGGCAACATGACGGTGCTCGCCAAGGTCGCCACGCCTGCGCAGAAGGCGCGCTGGCTCGCACCGATCGTCGACGGTCGCGTGCGCAGTTCGTTCGTGATGACCGAGCCGCATCCGGGCGGGGGTTCCGATCCCGGCATGATGCTCACCCGCGCCGAGCGGCGCGGCAGCGACTGGGTCATCCACGGTCGCAAGTGGTTCATCACCGGCGCCGATGCCGCGCAGCACTTCATCCTCATCGCCCGCACCAGCGACGATACGCGCAAGGGCTTGTCGGCATTCATGTTCGATCGCGACCAGCCCGGCTGGCGGATCGTGCGGCGCATCCCGATCATGGGTCCGGAGGAGCACGGCGGCCACTGCGAGCTCGAGTTCGATGGCCTCGCCATTCCCGACAGCGAGCGCCTGCTCGAAGTGGGCGACGGCTTGAAGGTCACGCAGATCCGCCTGGGCACCGCTCGCCTCACTCACTGCATGCGCTGGCTGGGGCTCGCCAAGCGCTGCCTCGCGATCGCGCTCGACTACGTGAGTGTTCGCGAGAACCACGGACGCAAGCTCGCGTCGATCGACAGCGTGCAGATCATGCTCGCCGACGTCGCGATGCAGATCGAGATCGGCCGGCTCCTCACCATGCGCGCCGCGGCCAAGCTCGACAGCGGCGATTTCGCTCGCCAGGAGGTGTCGATGGCCAAGGTCTTCGTCGCCGACGTCCTGCATCGCGCCGCCGACACCGGCATCCAGCTCTGTGGCGGGCGCGGCTACTCGAAGGACACGCCGCTCGAGTGGATCTACCGCTACGCGCGCCAGGCGCGGCTCGTCGACGGTGCCTCGGAAGTCCACAAGACGGTGCTCGCCGGCGCGCTCATGCGCGAGCGCGACGGCTTCTGGCGCTGGGATCCTTGAGGTGATTGCGGCGGGCCTTTGCCCGCCGCGCCGCTACACGCCTCAGTCGCCGCCGAGGCTCATCCCCGCGACGTCGACGGCGGCTGCCGAACAACTCGGATGCGAGGTCTGCAGCCGTGCACCGAACGTGCGCTCGGTGGTCTCGAGCCCGCTCAGCCGAAACGTGCCGCTCGGCCCGTCGGCGCACTGGTACGTTCCCGCCACCTCGCCGATCCGGCCGTGCTGCGTGTACGTGCCGGTGTACATGCACGCGGCCTTCTTGCCGTCGATCCACATCCGGAACGAGTTGCCGACGTGCTCGATGTCGACGAGCCCGTCGTCGTAGGTGTAAGGCGGGATGAAATCGGCGGCGCAACCGCGATAGTTCGCGCGCAGCACGCCGCGATACAGCCCGGACCAGTCGCGCACGCGGAAGGTCAACCGCTGCACCGTCCTGGTCGTCACGATGCCGTCGACGGTGTACTTGACGGCCGCCTCATCGCTGCCGTGCGTCTCGAAGACGACCTCGCCTACCGGAGTGGCGCGTACGTCCTGGGGATCGAAGCTGCCGCCGAACCAGGGGCCCGTGGTTCGGTACAGCGGACCCGCGAAGCCGGGGTTGCGTTCCATGTCGAACCCGTAGCGGGTGGCCGTGCCGTGCAGCCACAGCGGCTTGCCGTCGGCGCCGTATACGAAGAAGACGATGAACGCCGTGTCGCCCTGCTGGGTGACACTCATGCCCCAGCCGGACTCGGACGGCGTCCACCAATGGTCGGTCACGTTGCTCGCGTGCGCCGGAGCCCCGCCCAGGAGCGCCCAACAAAAGACGATTGCCAGGAATCTTTGCCACTGCATGCATTCACCTCGTCGAATGGAAGGTCCGCTCGCATCGGAGCGGTGCGCCATGATGGCGCCGCAGGCCTTACGGATGACTGACGGATCGCGCGCTGCGCCGATCCTCGAGGAACGCCTGGGCGGCGGCGATGCCGCTGCGCACCGCGGCCTCGAGCGTGGCCGGAAACTCCGAGTAGGCGTAGTCGCCGGCGAGGTACACGCCGGGCGCGACGCGTGGTGCCGTCGGAATCGGTCGCGTCGGCGTGCAGGCGTAGGTCGCGCGCTTCTCGACGATCGCGAACGACCAGGCGAGATGGGGCAGGTCCGGCCGCAGTCGCCGCAGTTGCGCGTCGACGTCGCGCACGAGATCCGCCTGCGGGTGCGCGAGGTGCGCGCCGCTCGCGCTGATCACCACCGAGAGCAATTGCGCGAGGCGCGGTCCCGTGGTGGCGGCGGCGAGGATGTCGGAGCGGTCGACGACCCACTGTCCGGGCGCGTCGTCGAGGCGGGCGATGGGGTAGGACAATGCGCTGCGCGCGGCGTAACCCAGCCACACGGTGGCGAGCGGCTCGTAGGCGAATCCATGCGCGGAATCGATCGCCGCGGCAAGCGTCGGCTGCGCGGCGAGTGCCTCGGGCGCGACGGCCGCCGCGAGGCGATGCGGACCGACGGCGAGAATCGTCGCCGCCACGGGCACCCGCGCCGTCCCGGTGACGACGAGCCCGTTGCCGGCGGAGTCGCGGGCGAGCCGCGCCGTCGTCCCGACCTCGACGGCGCCGCCGCGCTCGCCCACGTAGC